>NZ_FORX01000013.1 GCF_900114115.1 Desulfomicrobium apsheronum
GCTTCAATGAGGCCGGGGCATCGGAGCCCCGGAAATGAGATGTCTCGTCAGCCAAGAATCCACGAGCCTCGAAAGGCTGATTTTCGAGCGTCCATCTGAAGGAACCGGCGGACCGGCCACGAAATCCATAAACAAATATTTCTGCATTCTCAACTTTATGATTTTCAAGGAACTGTCCCATTCGAGCGCCGACGGCATTTGAGACGCCACCTCACCTCTCGCGCTTCGACGGCGGGGTCAAACCACGATGGACTCCGTGGATACCGGTTTGAACGGCAACCCCAGGCTTTGGATTTTCGGCTTGATGGTCCCGGCAACCCCCAAGTCCATGATCAACACATGGTCCTCGTCATGCTTGATCTCCTGCTCCAACGCTCCGCGCAATCGCACCAAGCGCATTTTCGACAGCTGGCACTGAAATATGGAGAACTGCAGCCATTCACCATATCCCTTCATAATCTTGAACACCTTGCGCCATCTGCGGCCGCTGCGGATGTCGTAACTGACAATATACAGGTGCTCGTCCATGATCACCTCGTCATGAAGCAGGGATATTCGTTGATCTCCCCACTCAGATAACGCACCAGAAGTCTGGCCTGAACCTCAAGCAACCGCCTGTACGAAATGCGATACTTGAATATCGGATGCGTCACTTCCTGATTCATGCGGCGTTCAAAGGCGCGGATGAACGATTTGCGCCCCTTGTCGGTCAGATTGCAGCTGCCGGCCGCTTGGACGAAATCACCGGTCTGAACCTCACCGTTGTTGACGACGGTAATGACGACAGAGTCCGCAACGAGGGGGCGAAATGGCTCCATCATGTCCAGGGCGAGGGCCGGCCGCCCGAACCTGGGTTGGTGATAAAAACCCCGATACGGATCAAGGCCTACGGCCGACAGGGCTACGCTCAATTCGCGCACCAGCATGGCGTAGGCAAAGGAGAGCATGGCGTTGACCGGATCCTTGGGCGGTCTTCTGTTGCGGCTGACGAAGTCGAATCGCCACGAGTCGGGCCCATCCGATTTGAACATTGCCGCAAACAGGCCGAAGTACCGGCTCGCCGCCGTGCCCTCATGTCCGAGCAGACTTTCCAGATTCGATGCGGTCCGGGCCATGCGGACATCCCGCCCCAGCCCCTCCAGCGCATCCTTCGGAGCGCCCTCCCCCCGATGATTCCGGCGCAACAGGGTCCGGCTGTTCGCGATCTTGGCCGCCACCAGGGACCGCGCCAAGCCCAGACACATGGCCTGATCGAAACTCGCGCGGTATTGCGCCGTCCGCGTCTCAACGTTTCGGTGTCCGGTTCCAACGGTATGTCCAAGAAACCAACCGCCATAGCTCAGGTACGTGACCGGAATTTCCCTTCGGAAGCACTCGTGCAAGGCCGGCGTGGTCAGCATGGAGCTGCCGAACACGGCCAACTGGCTGACCTCTTCCAGACGCGCTTCGGCCACGATCTCCCTGTTTTCCTCCACCAACAGACGCATGCCGTTCTTGCGGATATACGCCTTGGGCGACTGCACATAGAGCGGCGAGGCCTGTTCCACTCCGGCGAAAATGGGACGGATCGCCATCTCCCTGCCCCGAAGGAAGCCGGTCTCGTCGGGGAGGCAGATGCCCACGAGTGAACAATGCGGACATTTCGGACTGTCAATCAACGGTTCCGGAGCCATGGCCTGCCCGGCCAGCAAGGCGAGTTCGGCTATGGATCTGCGGGTCAGGGCTTCGAGGTCATCGTCGAATTCCACCCGTACCCGCTCCTTGGATGCGACAAAATACAACACACCGCCGTCGCAGTGAAAACCATGTTCGCGGAGCAGGAGCCCTTGGGCGCACAGCTGCACCCGCTCCGGGTCATAGGCGCCCTTGGACGTGTGCGGACGTTTGCCGCGCTTGTAATCCACCGGGACGACATCGCTGCCCCTGCCTTCGACCAGATCCATCTTGGCCGTGATGCCGAGGGATTCGCTCGACAGACTCACGGACCGGGCATGGATGGTTTGCTCCTCAGTCAGCGGCTCGTGGAGCGGCTTGCCCGGAGTATCGACGCGTCTATGCTTGATGACGCCGTCCGTCGTGAATTCGTTGTGGGCGAATTCCGCCTGAACCCACATGAGATGGGCGAGTCGGGGGCAGTACACGTATTCGTTGAGCATGCGGACGGGGATGAGAGGTTGTTCGATCATATGTGTTTCCTGAATACGCAGAGAAGGTTTGACACGCGCTGCGAGCATGCGTACATGTTTTCTGTACAACTTAACGGGAGGAGTCCCATGCTGCAAACCACCTACACCGACGCCCGCGCCAATCTGGCCAGCCTGTGCGACGAGGTCACCGAAAACCAGGAAATCGTCGTCATCCGCCGCCGCAAGGGGAAAAGCGTGGCCATGATAGACGCGGCGGAGTTGCAAAGCCTGGTCGAAAGCGCGCACCTCATGCGCTCGCCCAAAAACGCCGAGCGCCTACTTGCGGCCCTGGACAGAGCCCTCAAGGGCCAGGGCGAGGCGTCGGACATCAACCGGCTGAAGACGGAGACGGGCCTTGCGGAATAAGGACCGGATAGCGGTCTTCCAGTCCGAGTTCCGCGAAGACCTGCGCCACTGGGTGCAGACCGACCGCCGCGTGGCCCTGCGCGTCCTGGAACTGGTCGAAGCCGTCATGCGCGACCCATTCCAGGGCATCGGCAAACCCGAACCCCTCAAATACCTCGCCCCCGGCGTCTGGTCCCGCCGCATCACACAGGAGCACCGGTTGGTGTATCTGGTGCGGGATGATCGGGTGGATTTTGTGCAGGGGCGGTATCATTATTGAAGGCAACAGCGCTCAATACAGAGGAGAAAACAAACCCAGACCAAAATGACTCCCGTAGCCCAAACAAATCGGACCACGAACCGGTTCATTGAACTGAATCCGAACCGAAAAACTGCAATCCACCGGCGGTTGAGGGCCGAATTTCCTTTTACGCGAAAAATGTCTTTGCCTGAGCAGTATGGGGTGACCACGCGGATCAAGCAGTTCTATTTCCACTGGAACAGGTAGCCCCCTCGAATCGCACTCTGCCATAATTTGCCCTTGCAAAGTGTTCCTGCCAGATTTTTTCAAATAACGTGGCGGTACAAAAGGCGTATGAGACATCCAATCGCAAGAGGGCTGGAGCCCCAGACGCATCTGTAAAGCTTCTCCATATTCGCCGGGAAGTCCGATAAGCTCTTCCACCTCACGGCAGGTTGCTGCTATGGCAATATGCAATGACTTCAAGCCTTTTGAGAAGGAATTACGCAGAGTTGCAAAAGCCCTTTCCGCCTGTGCGTCCAAACCCGCTGGAGCCCAGATTGTGAAGTGATCCAAGTGCCCATCATCATCCAGGTCAAGAGGTAGGATATGGGCATGCTCATGCATCCCTTTTAATGGTGAGGCGTTTTCATCACATCCAGACAGGACGGTGTGATGCTGGCCAATTTTGCCAAGCACGAGTTTGTGCAACCGTTCCCCATGAATGAGCGTGTGGACCACTGGCGGCAAGGCATGCTTGTTTCCCTGTGCCGTTGCCATGGCTAGAACTATGATTTTGACGGAAGGACTTGAACACGCCTTGGATGTGACCATGGGCTGAATCTGCAAGGCATCGCTCTTCCGCCAATACAGCACGCGTTTACTGCCAGGGGCTTGGATCCATCTGTACTGCTTCCAGTCCGCAGTATCCCAGTGCAGAGCGTCAAAAAGACTCTTAGGGTACGGCTTCATGGCCTTTTCCAGTGCAGATTGCCGTGCTTTCTGGATTTTCTTCTCTTCCTTTGATAGCTTTGGCTTGGTTTCATCAACAAAATCGAAATGCCGAATGACATCGTCACGGGCCTGATTTATCCAATTCTCATAATCGTCAAACGAAAGTGGCACGAAAACGGAAACCTGCTCCCAGCCAAATCCAGGAGCACTATCATTGGGATAACAATTTGGCATCCACATGACTGGACTGGTTTTTTCAAGACGAGCTTCAACCCAGCTTTCAGCACGCCCCAGATACCCAAGATGGTCGGCAAGCGCGGCGAGCAACTGAATTTCTTCCTCAGTCAACTCCACGTCCCAGCTTACAGCCAAGCACCCGGCGTCAATCTGCGCCCATGTATCGAAGACCAATGTGCGTTTTTCCGCACGGCCTTCATTCACAGGCATGTAATGCCGAGTATGAGCACCAGTCGCAGCAGGCAGCATATATGTAGGCATCACGCTGGCCAATTTTTCAAACAAAGAACGAACCGCGTCAGGAAGACTTTCGTAACTCCATCCGCATTTCGTGTACCCGACGCTAAGAAGCGCTCGTAGCAAACGCCAGGGTGACGGTGGCCATTCAATCAGCCCTTCGTTGACGTGATGCCCCCAAGGCGTGGCGTGGTAACGCCTGCCGGGGAAAGTCATAATTATTGTTGGCATGGCTAGTTCTCGTCAGGTTCAGTTTGCTCGCCGCCTGCGCTTTCACCTTTGTCTTTACCCTTTTTGAGTTCATCATTGAATGTGACGACTGTTATCTTCATGTTATCTTTGCATGCAGCAATGGCCTTAGTGAGTTCGCTTTCTATTTCTTCGACATTTGGTAGAATAAAACCGGATGGCTTTGTCGCCGCAATAACATCGTTCACAACTCGCAAATCACAAGCCGTGCGTAATCGAAGGTCGCTATTAAGCAAAACTCTAATTTTATACAAAGCAAGTGTGATCAAGAGCTTTGTGACATCTTCGCCAAGCCCATATCCACGGATCTGCGCTAAATCGACCTTTGCATATAGGGTAATAAAATCTGCAGTATATTCATCGCGTGCAAATGGAACGTTACCAAATCCACTTTTAGTATCTCCAGAAGGATTGACATGGTCATTTTTTACCCCACCAGATGCTGCAACCCGTACGCCGTCTGCTTCTATAAATGCCTCGACAGATCGAGATAAACGCAACCTTCCCCCTGCAAGTTCTTTCTTCGCCAAAAAGACACCGTGCAGAAGGGAACAAATATCATACTTGAGCAACAGCTTGGAAAGCTTGCTACGATTGATCGGGCCTGTTTCCAAGACATCCAATTCACTCTTGATTTGGTTAAAAAATGTTTTGTCGGAACCTTCGAGAATATATGGACTGTTGATACGATGAGATTCAAGAAGCGAGTCCGTCAAAAATTCTTCGCCTCGTTTAACGCGGATATGCGACAGGCCAAGCAAAGCTGTCTTCACATCATTTTTGGTTTCGTCCCAGATCGTCAATTCCAGTCTATTGGCCATGCTTTGTGCACTTTCAACAAGCAGCGACGGACCATATTTGGTTGAAAACGTGGCCGCACCCAAGGCAGGAAAGCCCGTAGGCTGGAAGCGATGCCCCTGCAGTGGTTCAAGGGGAATCGAGAACAGCAGACGATTCACGCCATCAAGAGCAGAAAGATCCAAAGTCATGACATGTACTCCTTATCAGATGAAGTGTTGGGATCAATTCGAGACACGAAATTTGCCAAGTAATTCTTTGATACCGGAAACGCCAAAGCCGCCGCCCAGAGTCGAGCTGTTTGTGGTGAAACAGTTGCAAATTGGGCAATTGTATGCACACCAGCTGCCCGCAGTCGCCTTTGGGCAATAGAGAATGCAGATGTTGCATCGCCGCTTTCCAGCCTTCGAATGATGGCCGGATCAGCTCCAACAACCTGACCATTCGGCAAGACCCAAGGACTGTGGGCAACTCGAATGGCTAGCCACGTATCACTAGGGTAGTCCAATGGAAACATTGAAATGGACGGATGAAATGCGTTCCACATGCGAAGATCTAACGCCATAAATGCACGAGCCAGCAACATCGTCCTTTGCAGGTCAACTTCTCCGGCCAGCACGCGGCACAAGTCCGCTGGTTGCGCTGAAGCGCCCCGCGTAGGAATCAGAGGAAAGAGCCGCCCACCGTTTTGTGCAGATTCGACCATGCGCCTCTTCATAACCGCGATGGCGTCATCAACAGCGTCCCGTCCAAATGCAACCACGTCAGGCTTCTTATCCAAACGGGGATTCATGGTATCACCGTTCGTGGCAAACCGTGTTTGCGTTTTGAGTGGCAACCAGTGGCGACGAACCCCATCAAAATTACTGGACGAATTTTGAAACGAACCTTGGAGAGCAAAGGCCAAAGCAAGCCTAAATTCTGGAGAATTATCATTGGCAGCACTGACCCATTCCGGCCGTAATGGCGGAATTGGGCCAGAATGAAAGCCATTTCCGGTTGCCATGACAGTTTCAAGATCCGTCATGGCGATAAGTACTTGCTGCCAGAGAGAGGGGTCTGATGGACGCGCAGATAGATCAAATAGTTTGTGTCCGAGATTCTGCTCAATTTGAAGCAATCTTGACGCAGCCTTTTTTTGGTGCGCATTCTTTCTTAATTTGGAAATCCAGTTGTTCTTTTCTAGGTCATCAGTGCATGCAAGGATGGGCAAATGTTTTTCAGGAACCCTATAGCGCCCCAATGGTACTGCAAAATGCGTCGCAAGATTATTTCTTTGAAGATATCCATAGCGGATAAATTCAGAGATTCCCTGACGAATTCCGCGGTCTGTGATCGCACGGACCATGGCCCATCCGTCGTCCGCTCTACGCCGTTTGGAAGCGGCCCTCCCTTCAACAAAAATATGAGCCAGCTCTTGGTAAGTCATGGGAGATGGCCAGAGTGGAAACCACTGCTCTCCATTTCCAGGAAGTTCTTTGCCCTTATTCATCTTTATTTCATCAATTCGCGATTCGCCAGCGTATCCATATGCTGATCCAGATATGTAAAATGGAGATGACATCCAGCGAACACTGTCAGTCGTATTCCTAGAAGTTATTCCAGAACGAATCAAACATGCGCCTTCAAAAGAAAGAAGAATGTCCCATGGATTAATGATTCCCTCAGGAACAAACTGTCCAACATTTTGATCCCAACTGCTATTACATAAGTTGTGCCCAAAAAGCACTTGCTCTAGGGAAGCGTCCAATTTTGGATCTAAAATACATTTTTTGATGGCGGCCATATAAGCAGAAGTATAGCTACCGCTCCCTTCATTTCCTCCTGTTCCAAAAATTGCAGGATGCATAATATCAATACGATCACCCGAACCGACTATTGATGATACCGTGTCCATCCAAAGAATTGATTTTCCACGAACAGAATTTCTTAGAGACAAAATAAATTTGCCTTTCAATTCATCTTTTGGCTTTTGTTCACCTGCAACATCCCGAATTATTTTTTGAATAAGAATTATTGTATTTCTGTATGTTTCGAAACGAGGCGAATCTGAAGCAACTATAGAATCGAGTACTTCACGTGCTGATTTTTCAGAACTTCCATTATAAAAACCAGATCTTCCTCCCCAAGGATTGAAAATTGGAGTCGGCTCATATTTTTCACGGAAAAATGAAATGATCGCATTCATATCAAACGTTGTTGAAATGGAAAAACAATTCCCTACCCACCAGCCTCGCACATTTATATCAAGCTGTTCAGCTAAAAGACGTAATATACCCAAAGCCTTCAAATAATTTATTAGAGGAGTAGGCGCACACCCATCAAGCTTATACACATGTATCATTGTCCACCTCCCAACAACGGATCCTTAATGACTCGTGTAGAAGCTCTTTGATCAGCAGCCCGCATAATCGCCTCCAACCAAGCCATGTTAAAGTGCCCGATGGTGACTAAAAGATTCAAAATTCTCTCAGTCCATCCAAGTCCAGTATGCGGATTCAAGCCAGCAGCAGACGGAGCCAGATCAAGGCAACATTCCCTCACTTCGGAAAGTTCTTGTTCCTTGGTGTAAAGAGGAATTGAAGGTAGGGTCGCCCCGTCCATAACACCCCGGATCCAAACTTTGCCGTCTTTGTGTTTTTGATCAGCGGGGCAGGGATGCCACACAAGGCGAATTTTGCCGTGATGAGCACAGACCAAATAGAGAAGCAGATTAAAATCCTCGGCATCCAAATCAAGAATTTCCCGTTCTATATCAGTTGGTGGCAGCTGTACCTCAGGCACAGGGGCGACAGTCATGCCCGCAGCATCAAGCAACTCTTTCCATGGTCCCAACAACGCCTCATGATTTTGATCATGCCGTTGGAGTATCGCAAACAAAGCGAGTGTGCTTGCCAGTTCATGCCGCAGGCCTCGCGGGCGCTGTCTTGTATTCCAGTATAATTTTGGAGCCTTAGCGATGTCAGTCCGGGCATGGAAGATACTATCCCTTGCGCGTTGAATCTGAAGCTGGAAGTCAGGATAGGCTTTTCCGATGTCATGAACTCGTCCAGCCAAGTGAAAGATATGGGCCAATTCTGAAACCAGCATTTGGGCAATATCACGGGCCTCTTCTGCGACCGCCAAGCTGTGACCAGCGATGGTTTGCCAGCCTGTTTGACTCAAAGAGTCATCATCCTGAGCAGAATCGGCCTTATTTGCATCCGTGACGGGTTGGCCTGCAAGCGAAACAACATGCTTCATTGATGCAGGAGACCACCCGCATGCTGTGTCGTAACCACCACAGTTCGCTGCAACCAGTACTGTTTGACCGGGATATAAGTATGTACTTCGAGCTGTCCGCCATACTCCCTCCTGCCAGTCCCAGACCCAGGCACGATTTCCAGCAGCAAGCCTTTGCGTTTTGCCGCACAACCATTCCCTGGCACGCATAAACGGCACGGCGCATAATTCTTTTCGTGTCGGTTGAATGCTATCGGCGGGTTGCTCTTTTGGAGGTATGTCTACCCAAAATACGTACAGATCCCGCTCATCACCCGAGCGGATGAAGCGACTGATGTCGATGTCGGCACCACTCAAATCCGGAGAAGTGTCAAATAACTCCTCGATTTCATGGCGGAGCAGGAGGTGTGACGGTTCGTAAGGATAAAGATCGCGAATATTGGCGTACGCTTCTTCAAATTCTTCGAGGCTCTTAGGTGACACGTCTTGAAGATCGCTCAAAGCTGTCCGAGCTGCGGCCAATTCTTCGGGACCATACGGCAGTGCCTTTTTGATATCGTCAGGTTTATCTGCGTTAAAATCTACAACAACAACCTGTGCTGCACCTCCCCAACGAGCGCAGCGTCCAAAACGCTGTACAAGACTGGACCAAGGTGCGAGTTCCGTGAAAAGCAGAGTCGATGACATATCCACGCCAGCTTCAATGACCTGAGTTGCCACAATGATGCGGTCCGTTCCGGGAGTGCAAGCAGCCTTATTCAAAAATTCTTCGCGCCATGATTCGCGTTCACTAGGACGAAAACGGCTGTGCACCAAACGAAGAGTTTCTGATGCGACGTTACCCAACAGCTCTTGGTATACCTCCACGGCTCGATCCACAGTGTTCATAACGACAAGCGTTGGCGCGCTTCTACTCTTATCGCGTTCAACATGTGCCTTGTGGACGCTTCTTGCCAGTTCCTTGGCTGATTTCATAGATATCGTGCGGCATGTTTTGCGAACATCCCAAAGGTTCCCGCTACGCTCAGGAGCAGGTATTGTTGATACTGGCATGCCCAGCATCAGATCTTTGGTATCCGGGCTGGTGCAAAACCAATCGGGTTGCAGCGTTGCGCTCATCCACCAGCTAAACGTCGGGCGCAACATTTTTGCTTCACAATCGTCATCGTTGCGAAATGCCTGAAGCTGAAAAGAAGTCGCCAAGCCGACATCCATGAGTTGCACTTCGTCCATGATCCAGAGTGTATCACTATTGAGAAGGCCGAATTCCATGGGCCATCGAGCTCGCGAAGCTGCATAGCCTCGGTTTAATGCGCGTGACAGAAGCATATCCTGCGTACCGATCAGCACGGCACATTCTTCGGGATAAAGCGCCCAATCGCCACAGTCTGTGCCGCCCATGAGCACGTGAACTCCGACCTTGCCCTCATGGGAACCAGTTCCATTCCAGTAAATGCCAAGACGTTTCAGAGCATTCCGAACTTCCATTTCCGTCTGTTCCACCAGAACACGCATTGGCAGACACCAGACCAAACGACATGGACAACTCCATTCTTCTTTCTCAAAACGATTCCACAACCACGCACCCAATACTCCGACTGTTTTCCCAAGGCCGGTAGGGATACGGATCAGGCGATTTCCAAAGGCATCATCTAGTGCCAATTTTATTTGCCACGACCAAGGATCAACTTGGTCGGAGCCGTACATTTTTTGAAAAAATTCTTTGAACTCCATGTGATATTCCACCTTGTATCGTTTGCTATTCGGTCACTGCGATGCTTTTGGATTCTCGCCCCCCCATCCCATACCTCCCCACCATCCCCCTCACCTTCTCCATCGCCTCTTCCCTGAGCCACTCCGGCTCCAGCACCTCGAAATCCGCTCCCCAGCGCATGGCCCACCACAGCACTTCCCTGGGTTCCGTCGCCCGTACCTCGTAGACCAGCGAGTCGTCGGGGTTGTCTGTCAGGAGCTGGCTGGGGTTGTGGTACTCCTCTCGGATGTACGGCGCCGCGAAGGGTGAAAACCAGATGCGTACGGTCTCTGGCTCGCGTTCGGTGGCGAAGACGCGAAACGAGCTCAGGCGGCGCTCGTGGTAGGCGTAGTCGCGGTTGTTGGTGAAGGTGATTTCCGTCAGCCGTGCCCGGCGGATGCGGCATGCCTTGAAGCATCGCACTGCCCTGCGACCCCAGTGGTAGCCGTCCAGGTACAGCGCCCCATCCAGTACGTAGAGCTGGTAGGGGTCGACCTCGAACTCCTCGGGCTCGGCATGCGGTTTGGCGTAGGAGACCGCAATCCGCCTACGCTCGGTGACCGCCCTGAACAGCGTGTCCACGACCTGGCCCCGGCCGCCGACGTGCGCCGGCATTTCCGGCCCGCTCAAGAGCGCCGAACAGGCGGCGGCGACCGAGGCCTCGTTCACGGCCAGGAGCTTGGTGGCCGCCTTTCTCGCCCGCGAGGCCAGGAAGGATTCCTGCAGACCGCCCAGCCGACCCATGGCCAGGATGATGGCCAGGCGCTCGTCAAGGGTCAGATCCGGCGCTGTCAGGAAGGCGTCCTTCTCGATGACGTGCCGACGGGCCTTCCTGTCGAAACGAAAATCCATCCCGAGCCCCTTGAGCAGCGCACAGTACCTGCCGTAGGTCGACGTCCCGACGCCGAGTTCCTGCCGAAGCTCGCCCGGTGATTTTCCTGGTGTCGCCTTGATGGCCATGTACAGATACAAAACCCGCTCCAGCTTCGAAGAATCAAAACCATTTGCTCCCATCTCCTCGCTCTCCGTCCGGTTTCGCGGCAAGCACAAAAAAACAGATCTTCCCAGGCAGTGGGGATGATCCGTAAATCACAATGCATCGACAATAAAATATTCCTGAATTTGTTGCCGAATACTGTAGGGAATAACAAGAACAAAATTATGTATGACACAACTACAATACATAATACGTATCTAATTGATTACGGCCTGATATACATACTTAAAAATATTTAATCATTTAAAACTAATAACATAAACAAGATTTGATAGTATACAACGTCACAGAAATTTATCCGAAAGTTACGCACAATGCGGACTCCCTCCAGAAAGACATTCAATCGGAATCATCGTATCCACGAGTTTATCAGCATACGCAATCAAATGCTTACGAATATCGACCAGTATTGAATCTCTATAATACCGATCAATACTTAGTATATTTTGTATAAAAATACGGACAATGCAGTACTGGCGGAGGATTTAGCCGATAAGTGGTCGTTCTATCAGGCAATCCTCGAAAGGACAGACAGGTCTTGCGGGAGGAAGCGAGTCTGATCGTGGAAACAAAAAAGACCCCCCTGGAAACGACTTCCAGGGGGGTACAAGGAGGGGGAGGGACTTCTTTTTTCTCTACTTCAGGACGCTCAAGGTGGCCTTGGCTATGGCCAGTTCCTCGTTAGTGGGGATAACGAGGATGGCGACCTTGCTTCCGTCCGCCTGCACTGCCGTCGCGACTTTCTTGCGACCGGCGTTGAGGGCGGGATCAATGCTGATGCCGAGATGTTCGAGATTCGCGCAGACGCGGGCGCGGACGATTTCGTCATTCTCGCCGATGCCGGCGGTGAAGACCAGGGCGTCCAGAGGACCGGTCACGGCGTAATAGGCGCCGATATATTTCTTGATGCGGTAGACGAACATGTCCACGGCCAGGGCGGCCTTCTTGTCGCCCTTATCCGCCGCGGAATGAATGTCGCGCATGTCGTTCATGCCGCAGATGCCCTTGAGGCCGCTCTGCTTGTTCAAAATGGAGTCAACCTCATCCATGGAGAGGCCCTTTTCCTTCATGAGGAAAGGCAGGATGGCGGGATCGATGTCGCCGCTGCGGGTGCCCATCATTACGCCGGCCAGAGGGGTCAGACCCATGGAGGTGTCGATGCACTTGCCGCCGCGCACGGCTGCCATGCTGCAGCCGTTGCCCAAGTGCAGAGTGACCAGGTTCACTTCGTCCTCGGCCTTGCCGAGCATGGCCGCCGCCTGCTGCGCGACATAGCGGTGCGAGGTGCCGTGGAATCCGTAACGGCGGATCTTGAGCTCTTCGTACAGCTCGTAGGGGATCGGATACATGAAGGCTTCGGCGGGCATGGTCTGGTGGAATTCCGTGTCGAACACGGCCACCTGCGGCACACCGGCGAAAAGCTCGCGGGCGACCTCGATGCCGACCAGGTTGGCCGGGTTGTGCAGAGGCGAAAGATGACAGTTCTCGCGGATCTTCTCCACCACGTCGTCATCGATGAGCGTGCTCTGAAACAGAGTCTCGCCGCCCTGAACGACACGATGCCCGATGGCGTTGATTTCGGCGGAAGAGGCGATGACGCCGGTGTCCGCGCCCGTGACCAGATCGACCACGGTGTGCATGGCCGCGCGATGGTCAGGGAAGGCCACTTCACGCTCGACCTCGGCCTCGCGATCCGTGCCCGGCCAGGACTTCTGGCTGACCTTGCCCATGGTGTCGCCGATGCGCTCGACCAGGCCGGTGGTCATGACCGCGCCGTTATCCATGTCCAGAAGCTGGTATTTGAGGGAAGAACTCCCTGAATTGACTACAAATATCTTCATAATATCCTCTCTATATTAAACCTTTTTCGGCCTGGGCCTGAATGGCCGTGATGGCCACGGTGTTGACGATATCGGCGACGGTGCAACCGCGGCTCAGGTCATTGACGGGCTTGTTGAGGCCCTGCAGGACCGGCCCGATGGCCACGGCGTTGGCGGCGCGCTGCACTGCCTTGTAGGTGTTGTTGCCGGTGTTCAGATCCGGGAAGATGAAGACCGTGGCCCGGCCGGCGACCTGGCTGCCCGGCAGCTTCTTGGCGCCGACTTCCGGATCGATGGCCGCGTCATACTGGAGCGGACCTTCAAGGAGCAGGTCCGGAGCCTTTTCGCGAGCGATGCGGGTGGCCTCGATGACCACGTCCACGTCTCCGCCCGCACCGGAATCGCCGGTGGAATAGGACAGCATGGCGACACGCGGTTCAACGCCGAAAATACGGGCCGTCTCGGCGGAGTTCATGGCGATCTCGGCCAGCTGCGGCGCGGTGGGATTGGGGTTCACGGCGCAGTCGCCGAAAACCAGCACGCGGTCTTTAAGACACATCAGGAACACGCTCGACACGATGGAAGCGCCGGGCTTGGTCTTGATGATCTGAAATGCGGGACGGATGGTATGGGCCGTGGTGTTGATGGCGCCGGAAACCATGCCGTCGGCCTGGCCCTTGAAGACCATCATGGTGCCGTAATAGGTCGGGTCGACCATGCAGTCGCAGGCCACTTCCTTGGAGACGCCCTTCTTCTTGCGCAGGTCCATGAAGGTGGAGACGTAATCGCCGTAGTCGGGGGAAGCGGCCGGATCGATGATGTTCACGCCGGTCAGGCTGAGTCCCAGCTGGGAAGTCATGGATGCGATGGCCTTGGGATCGCCAAGGATGGTCAAATCGACCACGCCGCGTCGCAGCAGGATGTCGGCGGCACGCAGGATGCGGTCATCGCCGCCTTCGGGCAGGACGATATGCTGCTTGTTGCGCTTGGCCTTTTCGATGAGACCGTACTCGAACATCTGCGGAGTGACCTTGGTCGATTTCCGGGTATCGAGACGCTGCCGAAGCTCGTCCGTGGCCACGTTCTCCTCGAACACGCCAAGGGCGGAAGCGATCTTCTTCTGATCGCCCGGCTCGATCTTGCCGTACATGTTGTACAGGCGGCGCGCGGTCTGGAAGGTGGCCTCCTTGCCGAGCAATACGGGCACGGGCACGCCGGTCCAGCCGTCGATGAGCCGGGCCACGCTCTTGCCGGGGGCGATGCCGCCGGTGAGCAGGATTCCGGAGATGTCGGGATATGAGGACGACTGCCGGGATGCCAGGCTGCTGACGATGATGTCCGAGCGGTCGCCAGGAGTGACCACCAGGCTGCCGCGCTCAATGTAATTGAGAAAATTTTCGATCTGCATGGCGGCAACGACGATGTCGTCGACCTGGGTGCCCAGATTTTCCTTGCCGTAAAGCACTTCCGCCCCAACCCACTTCATGACGTCGCCCACCGTGGGCTTGCCCAGAATGGCCACCTCGGGGATGATGTAGAGCAGCATGTCGGGCTTGTTCATGGACTTCTTGAGCGCGATGCGCAGGGCTTCGCGATCCGGGACGTCGGTGCGGTTTATGACCACGCCGAGAATGTCCACGGCCTTGTCGGCAAAAGATTCCACCGCAAGCTTGGTCGTGCTTATGATCTCGTGTTCGGTCTTCTGGCAGGCGTTGGAGATGACCAGAAGCGGGCTGCCCAGGTTGGCGGCGATGTCGGCGTTGATGTCGAACTCGAACGCGGGGCTGGTGCCCTCGAAATCCGTGCCTTCAAGCAGAACGAAATCGCACTTGCTCTCCAGCTCTTTATATTTATTGATGATTTTTTCGATCAGAAGAGAATGCTGACCCGCGTTGACCAGTTCCTTGGCCTGCTGCATGGTCAGGGCGTAGGTCTCGCTGTACTGCAGGCCCAGGTAGAACTGGGACAGTACGAGGTCGATGTCGTGGTCCTTGCGGTCAGGCACATCGTTGATGATGGGTCTGAAAAAACCGACACGCCGAATGTCGCGCAGGAGCATTTGCATGACGCCCAGAACGATGGCTGATTTTCCGCTTCGAGATTCCGTTGCCGTAATGTATAGATTTCTGGCCATAGTGCTTCCCTTGAAAGCCGGTTTCTTCTGGGACGCGCACCGTGAATGATTCGTGGCGACCCGTCAAATTGGTTGGTTACACAATCCGGTTGTTTGTGAAAAAAAGAGAACGATTAGTCAATGCCTTTTTTTCGACGGAATTTCAACCAACTGCATTATTAATTGAAAAGGCGTCGACACCGGGGTCAAAACCCCGCGCGCCGACGCCGTGTCTCATTAAAGCGTTTCCGCGTAGATTTCCATGACGTGTTTGACCGCGACATTGTCCTTGTTCTGGGAGAGCATGTCGGAGATCTGCATCATGCACGCAGGACAACCAGTGGCCACAATCTGGGCTCCGGAAGCGACGATGTTGTCGCGCTTCTGGGTCCCGATATCCTTGGAGACCTTGTAGTGCTGCAGGTTGAAGCTGCCGCCGCAACCGCAGCAGCGGTCGGCGTCGGCCATTTCAACGAATTCCACGTTCGGGTTGGTCTTCAAAAGCTGCCGGGGCTGCTCGGAGACCTTCATGGACTTCTTCAGGTGACAGGGGTCATGGTAGGTGATCTTGGCCCCATGACCTTCGACGGGCATGGCCACCTTCAGCACATCTACCATGAACTGGTTCACGTCCATGACCTTGGCGGACATGGCCGCGATGCGATCCTGCATGCTCTGGGTCTTGTCCCCGGACATGAGCGGCCACAGCTCGTGCATGGTCGCCGTGCAGGTGGCGCAGGCAGTGAGCAGGTAATCGAAGTTCTCCTTCTCAAAGACCTCAAGGTTGCGCTTGACCAGCTTGTCGAAGGACTCCTTGTCCCCGGAAGCCAGGGCCGGAATGCCACAGCAGGCCTGACCGGAAGGCATGTAGATGCCGACCTCGTGGTGTGTCAGGGCCTTGAGCACGGCCTGACCGACCCGGGGGTAGATCTTGTCGATGACGCAACCGGGGAAGAAGGCCACGCGGTACCCGCTCTTTCCGGGGCGGGTATTGCGGGTCGGCTCCAGCTTGCGCAGGGGCTTCGGGGCCAGGGGCATGAAATGCCGCTCGCCGATGACCGGAGCGTTGACGATGCGCGAACAGGAAGACCCGATGACATCATTGGCCGTCTTGGTGAACACGCCCTGGAACTTGGAGGCCACGTCCAGCACGGAGTTGAAGAGCGCCGGCTTGGTCAGAAGACCCTGGAAGATAACCTTCTTGACGGTGGGCAAACCCATGTACGTGTTCACGATGACGCGGGCTTTCAGGAAAATGTCCAGCACCTTCACGCCGCTGGGACAGTTGGCCGCGCATGAGCCGCACAGCAGGCACATGTTCAGCTTGTCCTGCACTCCCTCGGGATCCTTGATCATTTCATGCGACAGGTTTTCCAGGAGCGCGATCTTGCCCCGGGCCACGTCGCCCTCATTCATGGTTTCGGCAAACACCGGACAAACCGCCTGGCACAAGCCGCACTTCATGCACGCGACCATCTGGTCGTCGAGTTCATGCAGCATTTTGGCCAGTTGATGAACGTCTGCAGTCATGACTAGCCTCCGATGATTTTGCCGGGATTGAGCAGGTAATTGGGATCCACTGCTTTCTTGAGCCTGCGCGAGTAAATGATGGTCGCCTTGGAAGTTTCCTTCTCCAGCCACTTGGACTTGGCCGTACCGATGCCGTGCTCGCCGGACAGGGTGCCACCAAGGGACAGGGCCACGTCGAAGATCTCGTCAACGGCCTGCTCCACGCGATGGAATTCTTCCTTGTCGCGCCTGTCGGTCAGGATGGTCGGATGCAGATTGCCGTCACCGGCATGGCCGAAGGTGCCGATCTGCAGCTTGTACTTGGCGCCGATGTTGTTGATGGCCGTGATCATGGCCGGAATCTGGCTGCGCGGCACGGTGGCGTCTTCGAGCACGGTGGTCGGACGGGCGCGCGCCAGGGCAGGCAACGCGTTGCGGCGGGCTTCCCAGAGCTTGTTCTTCTCGGCGGCGTCCTTGGCCATCTGAACGCGTTTGGCGCCGTGCTTCTTGCAGATATCAAGAACCTTTTGAGCGTCGTCCTCGACCAGGGCGATGTGGCCGCCGTCGACCTCGATCAGCAGAATGGCGGCGGCGTCACGCGGCAGGCCGGCCTTGGTGAAATCCTCGACGTAGTTGATGGTCGCGTTGTCGAGCAGTTCCAGGGTGCAGGGGACGATCTTGTTGGCGATGATGGCAGCGACGGTCTCGGAAGCCTTGGCGATGTCGTCGAATTCGGCGAGCATGGCCTTGGAGGCGACTGGCGGCGGAACGAGCTTCAGGATGATCTCGTCGAAAACGCCAAGGGTCCCTTCGGAACCGACCATGAGCTGGGCGATATTGAGGCCTGTTACGCATTTGACGGTCTTGCCGCCGGACTTGATGTATTCGCCCTCGGCGTTCCAGAAATTGACGCCCATGACGTAGTCTTTGGTCACGCCGTACTTGAGGCCGCGCAGGCCGCCTGCGTTCTCGGCGACGTTGCCGCCCAGGGTGGACACGGCCTGTGAGCCCGGATCGGGCGGATAGAAAAGGCCACGCTTGGCCACTTCGGCCGCGAACTTGGCGGTAACTGCGCCGGGCTGGACCACGGCGTAGAGGTCCTGTTCGTTGATTTCCAAAATTTTGTTGAGACCGTTGGTCAGGATGACGACGCCATGTTCCTTGGTGGGGATGGTGCCGCCGCTCAGATTGGTACCGGCGCCGCGAACGGTCATGGGCAGCTTGTTCTCGTTGCACAGGGCCACGGTTCTGCCCAGCTGCTCGCTGTTTGTCGGACGCAGGACCAGCTCGGGGATGACCGCGTCAAGCACTGCGGCATCATAGGAATAGGAGTGCCGGTCGGACTCGCTATCGAGGACATTATCTTTGCCCAGCAGGGTCTTGAACTCAGTGAGCAGACTCGTCGATATCATTATTCTCTCCTTGCGTGAGATTCTTATGGATTCTCATTAAATGCGGTCCCGAAAGCCTTGCGCGAACCTTCGGGACCGCCAGGTAACTTAGAACAGATGCGGCAGGAAGACGAAGCTCATCAAACTGGCAACGATGCCTACGACAATGCCGTAGATCAGGAAGGGCCAGAAGGTGCGCTTCAGGATCATGCCTTCGCGGCCGATGAGGCCGGTCACGGCGCAGACAGCCACGATGTTGTGGATGCAGACCATGTTGCCCATGCCGCCACCGACGACCTGAGCGGCGACGATGATCTGACGGGGCAGTTCAAGCTGCTGAGCGACGCCCCACTGGAATTCAGCGAACAGAAGGTCGGAGACCGTGTTCGATCCGGTGATGAACGCTCCCAGACCGCCTACAAAAGAAGCCAGCATCGGCCAGGCGTTGCCAGCCATGGCGGCAACAGTCTTGGCCATGGCCAGGGGCATGGAGGGATAGCTGTTGGGGTTCAGGGCGATATCGGCCACACCGGAACCGCGGAAGATGGAAACCAGGGCCACTGCGGCGAAGAGCGCGATGGTCGGGGCCTTCATCTTGAAAAAGGACTCAGTCCAGGCCTGCTTGACGGCGGAACCCTTCATGCCGTGGATCAGGATGGTCAGCAATGCGACCAGCATGAAAGGAATGGTGCCGGGCAGGTACAGGTACTGGATGGATGCGGAAACACCCTCGTAACCAAGGATGTGGTTGAAGGGAATCTTCTGGGCGGCCAGGATGCCCTTGAGGCCCAGTTCGGGGATACGGGTCACGACCAGGATGGCGCCGATCAGGATGTAGGGCAGCCATGCCTTGAACTGACTCATGTGGGGCTTGAATTCAGTGTTGGTGCTGGTGGCGATGGTGCCGGTCCATTCAGCGTCCCATGTGGACTGAGGACCGAAATCCCAGCTTTCCTTGGGCACGCAGAATCCAGCCTTGGCGCCGGCGACGATGATGCCGAGACCGACAAGACCACCGATCAGGGACGGGAATTCAGGGCCGACCAGCCATGCAAAGATCAGGTAAGGTACAAGGAAGGCCACGGACGCGAAAACACAGAACTGCCAGGCAGCAAAGCCTTCGCTCCAGGACTTGTTCTTGCCGAAGAAGCGGGTCAAAAAGCCGAGCATGAAGATGGGCAGAATGAAAATCATAGGGCCATGCATGACGGTCGCCCACTGGCCGATGACCTTACAGAAGGTGCCGAAATCGGCAAAATTCAGACCGACCACACCGGAAGTGACAGTCATTTCGACCAACTGCTTGAGCGGAGTCAGGCCGAGTAAAACAGGCGTTCCGACCGCGCCGAAAGATACGGGGAAGGAGTTGAAGACCAGACAGATGACTGCGGCGGCCAGGGGCGGGAAGCCCAGGGACAGGAGCAGCGGAGCGGCCAACGCGGCGGGCGTGCCGAATCCGGCCGCACCTTCGATGAAGGCCGCGAACATGAAGCCGATGATGATGGCCTGGATACGTTTGTCACGGCTGATGCCCTGCATGCCGTACTGAATGGTTTCCATGCCGCCTGAATATTGCAGTGTGTACAGAATGATGATCGCGCCAAAGACGATGATCAAAACGCCGATGGCGACCACGATACCCTGAAGCGACAGAGCCGCGACATAGCCTACCGGCAGATTCCAGGCGAGAATTGCGCCAAGGGCACACACAAGCCACGCAAGGGGCATGGCTTTGGTAGACGGCCAGCGCATGCCGACCATCAAGACAAGAGCCACCAAAATGGGCAACAGAGCCACCATTGCCAAAGCAGTAATTGACATATCTCCCTCCAATAAAACTGATGAATGGACCGCCGGTCCGAAAGGGACCCCACCCTCTCGGACCGGCAGCTTGCCTTTACCTATTTGCCGGCGCGGCCGTCATCGCAGGGCTCGGCAGGCTTGTTGGCCCCCGCATGCTCCGCCGTCGCCGTCAATGTACAACCCTCGCCCGCCGCAGGCGCGGCGACGGGAGCGGAAGCCGCCTGGCCCGTCGTGGGCACCTGCTTGGCAAGGTACTCGTACATTTCAAAACGCTGCAGATAATCCTGCTCGATCTGGGTCCGCAGTCTCTTGGAGTCTTCGGGCGCAATCTTTTCGAGCAAGGCGTATCTGTTTTCGCCAGCCAGGAATTCCTGGATGCTTCCGTCCGGAGCCTTGGAATCCAGGATGAACGGATTCTTGCCTTCATCCGCGAGCAGGGGGTTGTAGCGATACAGCGGCCAGTAGCCGGACTGTACTGCAAGCTTCGATTCGAGCTGGGTCTTGCCCATGCCCTTGCGAAGTCCCTGGTTGATGCACGGAGCGTAGGCAATGATCAGGGACGGTCCGGGATAGGCTTCCGCCTCACGCAGGGCCTTCAGAAGCTGCTGCTTGTCGTAGCCCATGGAAACCGTGGCTACATAGACATAGCCGTAGCTCATGACCATGCGTCCGAGATCCTTCTTCCCTGTCCGCTTTCCTGCGGCAGCGAATTTGGCGATGGAACCAAGCGGCGTTGCCTTGGAGGACTGTCCGCCAGTGTTGGAGTACACTTCCGTGTCCATCACCAAAACGTTGATGTCTTCGCCAGAGGCCAGAACATGGTCCAGCCCGCCATAGCCGATATCGTAGGCCCATCCGTCACCGCCGAAGATCCAGAAGGAGTTCTTGGCGAACAGCTCTTCGCGCTCATAGATGGCGTCAAGCAGTTCGTCGCGGTTCATGAAGGCCAGGATGTCACGAATGTTGTCGCCGTATTCCTTGCATTTTTCGGCGTTGGCGCGATTTTCGAGCCAACCCTTGAAGGCTTCGGCCAGATCTTCAGGCAGCTCGCCTTCCAGGGCCTTGACGACCAGGTCGGCCAGCTTGGCCTGACGCTGGGCATAAGCCATCTGGATACCGTAGCCGAATTCGGCCGCATCCTCGAACAGGGAGTTACCCCAGGCAGGACCATGACCGTCGGCGTTGACCGTGTACGGAGTGGTCGGAGCGGAAGCGCCCCAGATGGAGGAGCAGCCCGTGGCGTTGGCGATGATCATGCGCTCACCGAAGAGCTGGGTCATGACCTTGACGTACGGGGTCTCGCCGCAACCGGCGCAGGCGCCGGAGAATTCCATCAGCGGCTTCTGGAACTGACTGCCCTTGACGGTGTCGCGGCGGGTCAGGTTATCCTTGAAAGGAACGGTGACCGAGAAGTCGTAGTTGGGCACTTCGCGTCCGGTCTGAGTCTCCAGGGGCTTCATGACCAGGGCGGTGGTCTTGGCCGGACAGATGTCGGCGCAGTTACCGCAACCCATGCAGTCCAGGGCGTTGACCTGCATGCGGAACTTCATGCCCTTGAATTCCTTGCCCATGGCGTCGAGGGTCTCGAAGGTCTCGGGAGCGTCGGCCATCTCTTCTTCGGTCAGCAGCACGGGGATGATGGCCGCGTGCGGGCAGACAAAGGAGCACTGGTTGCACTGGATGCAGTTGGCCGCGATCCACTCGGGCACGTTGATGGCCACGCCGCGCTTTTCGAACTGGGAGGTAGCCACGGGGAAGAGTCCGTCGGGCTCGAAGGCGGAGACAGGCAGGCTGTCGCCCTTCTGGGCCAGGATGGGACGCATGACGTTCTTGACGAAATCAGGAACATCCTGCTCGGTGGCGCAGTCGCAAGCCGCGTCGGCCCAGGCGGCCGGTACCTTGATCTCGATCAGATTGGCGGAAGCCTGATCCACGGCGGCGACGTTCATATTGACGATCTTGTCGCCCTTCTTGCCATAGGCCTTCTTGATGGCCTTCTTCAAGAGAGCAACGGCCTCTTCGAAGGGCATGACGCTGGCCAGTTTGAAGAAGGCGGTCTGCATGACCATGTTGATGCGGTTGCCAAGACCCACTTCCGCAGCGATCTTGACCGCGTCGATGTTGTAGAACTTGAGATTCTTCTTGGCGATGGTGCGGCGCATGGATGCGGGCAGTTCCTTCTCCATGTCCTCAGCGGTCCAATTGGAATTGAGCACGAAGGTGCCGCCGTCCTTGATGCCTTCGAGCACATCATAGGTGTGGACATAGCTGGCCTTGTGACAGGCGATGTAGTCGGCGGCGTTGACCAGATAGGTGGACTGGATGGGCTCCTTGCCGAAACGCAGGTGGGAAACGGTGATGCCGCCGGACTTCTTGGAGTCGTAGGCAAAGTAACCCTGTGCGTACATGTCGGTGTTGTCGCCGATGATCTTGATGGCTTCCTTGTTGGCGCCGACGGTTCCGTCGGATCCCAGGCCCCAGAACTTGCACTGCACGGTGCCGGCCGGAGTGGTGTCGGCGAAGACCGGCACGTCGAGGGAAGTATGGGTGACGTCGTCCTCGATGCCCACATTGAAGTGATGCTTGGGCTGGGCGAACATCATGTTGTCATACACGGCCTTGACCATGGCCGGGGTGAACTCCTTGGAGCCCAGGCCATAACGGCCGGCGACGATCTCGGGCATTTCACCGCGTTCCATGTAGGCGGTGCAGATATCCTTATAAAGCGGATCGCCCTTGGCGCCGGGCTCCTTGGTGCGGTCGAGCACGGTGATGACGGAAGCCGTGGCGGGCAGAACCTGCAGGAAGTACTCAGGCAGGAACGGACGATACAGGCGGACCTTGACCAGGCCGACCTTCTCGCCCTTGGCCAGGAGGTGACGCACCACTTCCTCGATGGTTTCACAGGAAGAACCCATGGCCACGATGACACGCTCGGCCTGAGGATGACCGACATAGTCGAAAGGCTTGTAGGACCGGCCGGTGATGGACGTGACCTTCTTCATCTGCTCGACCACGATGGAAGAGAGCTGATCGTAGTAGACATTGGAAGCTTCGCGGCCCTGATAATAAATATCGGGATTCTGGGCGGTGCCGCGAATGGACGGATTGGCCGGGCTCATGGCGCGTTCACGGAATTCGGCGATGGCCTCGTGATTGACGACCTTCTTGATGTCTTCGTAGTCGATGACTTCGATCTTCTGAATTTCATGGGAAGAGCGGAAGCCGTCAAAGAAGTGCAGGAAGGGGATGCTCGATTCAATGGAGGACAGATGCGCGACCAGGGCCAAATCCATGCATTCCTGCACGGAGCTGGAAGCCAGCATGGCGAAACCGGTCTGGCGACAGGCCATGACGTCCTGATGATCGCCGAAGATGGACAGAGCATGCGCGGCAACGGCGCGTGCGCTGACATGGAAGACGCCGGGAAGCAATTCACCGGAAATCTTGTACATGTTCGGGATCATGAGCAAAAGGCCCTGGGAACAGGTAAAGGTGGAGGTCAGCGCCCCACCGGCCAAGGAACCGTGCACAGCACCGGCAGCGCCAGCTTCGGACTGCATCTGGCGGACCATGACCTTCTGATCGAAAATATTCAATCGCCCTTGCGCGGCCCACTCATCAGCGATCTCGCCCATGGTGGAGGAAGGGGTAATCGGATAAATTGCCGCCGTATCGCTCATCGCATAGGCGATATGAGTGACTGCGGTATTTCCATCCATGGTTTTCATATTTTTTGCCATGTATCTTCTCCTAAAAGCCAAGTTGTTGTTTTCAAGCAATATCGCAACTTTTCTCGTGCTTCAGATCGCTTTAAACAAGTTTTGTGCCACATAACCAAAAACACCTAAACAACTGAAATAAAAAAAACTTATGAGACAGTGATCGTATTTGTCATAGCCCCCCTTCCGGTTTGTCTGAAAAAAAAGACAATATGTATTTTTCCTTGGAAATAGCACGTTAGTTCGGGAATGCAAACATACAACTTCAATCCGGTTAACGCGCTTAATTGGCTGGTTAATGGTCAAAAACGCACTTTTGGACAGGCGTCCGTTTTTTCGGACAAAAGTTTCGACAACTTCCTCAAATAATCTCCGACAAAGGAAGATTGACGCTCAACCCCGAAAATCCCCATGCCCGCCGGGCCCTGTCAGACGCGCAGCATTAATGATCAGAGCCAAGCCGCCGTCCGATTTTCCGGACACGAATTGATCCCGAAAGTGTAATACAATTTGGTTGACTAAACAACCATTTTTCTTCAGTCTCGCTTCAGATTCGCCCTGCGGGACCTTGAACGACCAATCCCATGGACCAGCGAATGTTTCAAATTTGCAATAATCGTATCATCCTGACGCGCCCGGTGTTTCAAATTTGCACAAAAATTCTTATGAAATATTGCATCCCGGGAGCGAAATCAAAAATAACATCCGCGACAATATCCTGAAAAAACAGCTTTATTTGGATGTCACGGAAGAATGATACGCGATACCGTAAAGTCGTTGGCAGCAATTTTGCACAAAAAATGAAACAGGCGGCTTGCCATGAAGGCAAAAGCTGCTTTATATATGGTTATCTGGAGGTTTAACATGAAAGGAAAAAGCATAACAAAAAATGGCGTGATTCGAGGATTGTCGCGAAACGAAACAATGCAGCTGTCACAACTGCTGACCTCGATGCAAAAACAGCGCATCAACGACGGCGACAGCGTCTTGGTCAAGACTGAATATATCGTTGATTCCTGGAAAGAATACTGGCTCGGCAAAGAGCAGGACGAAGAACAGGATTATTAGGCTTCGATATCGTGCTTTTTGAGCATGGCATAAAGGTGCGACCGTGAAAGCCCCGAGACTGCCAGCATCTTCTGAATATCCTTGCCGTGGCTGCCCACGAGCCTGAGCAGATATTCCCTCTCTTTGGACGTTTTGAAGTCCTTCAATGTGGGCAGGGCCTCCTCCACTTCCTCTAGCGCTTCCTCCGGCCCCGCTTCCCCATCCGCTCTTACCTTGCCCAATATGGTCTTGGCGACCCGAATGCGCACCGCCTGAGGCAGGTGCTGGGCATAGACCGTTTTCTCGGCTCCCGACAGCACAAAGGCCTGTTCAATGGTATTGAAAAGCTCGCGCACGTTGCCGGGCCAATCGTAACGCTTGAGCATCTCGACCAGTTCCGGATCCATCTCCTTGATCGGAATGTTGCGTTGCCGGCACAATTTGTCGATATGGTGACGGGCCAGAATGATCACGTCCTCCTCGCGATCACGCAGGGCGGGCAGATGCAACTGGATGGTATTGATGCGATAGAAGAGGTCCTGTCTGAACTCACCGGCCTTGACCATGGCCGCAAGGTCCCGGTTGGTGGCCGAGATGAGCCTGAAATCACTCTCCAGTTCCTGATTCGACCCCACCGGCCTGAAGCTGTGCTCCTGCAGGACGCGCAGGAAGGTCTTCTGTGCCGAGAGCGGCAACTCCCCTATTTCATCCAGAAAAAGCGTGCCCTGATCGGCAAGCTTGACCAGTCCTATCCTGTCCCGTGCGGCGCCGGTGAAGGAGCCCTTGGTATGGCCGAAGAGAATGCTCTCAAGCAGGGACTCGGTCAGGGAAGCGCAATCCACGACCACAAAAGCGCGCTCCGAGCGCAGGCTGTTGCGGTGGATGGTGCGGGCCAGCAACTCCTTGCCGGTTCCCGTCTCGCCGGTGACCAGCACTGTGGAATCCGATCCACTGGCCTGCGCGATGCGCTCGTAGCACTGGCGCATGACGCTGCTCTCCCCCACCACGTCTTTCAGATCCAGGGCCAGGGACTGGCCCATGGCACTTTTCTCCTGACGGTAGGCAAGGGCGCGGTTCAAGGTTTCCTTGATCTGCTTGATGGGCGAAGGCTTGACCAGATAGTCCCAAACCCCGCCCTGGATGGCCAGTTCGGCACCGTCTGGATCTCCCTGACCGGTCAACACGATGACGTCGGGAGGAGCCTCGTGGTTGCGAATCTGCCCCAGGGCCTCAAGCCCGTTGCCGTCAGGAAGGCGCACGTCAAGAAAGACCAGATCGAACTCCATGCCGGCCAGCCGCGCCAGCCCGTCTTTAAGCGTATGGGCGGCATGACATTCGTGACCAAGGCGAAAAATGAGGCTCTCAAGCGTCTCGCAAACCTGCGGGTCATCGTCGATAATGAGTATCCTGGCCATCATACATCCTTGTCCAGGACATCGCGGATGGCTCGTCCGACCATGTCCCTGTTGTACGGTTTACCGAGAAAAAACTTGATGTTGTCGGCCTGGCCCAGGAATTCCTCTGCCTGTTTTCTCCCCGACACCATGATCACCGGCAAGTCGGGACGCCGCTCCTGCAGAATCCCTGCAACATCGAAGCCGTTCATGCCGGGCATGTCGTAGTCGGTAATGACCAGATCAAAGGGCAACTCTTCGTCGCAAATGGCGAAAATGGCTTCGGCTGGATTCTGAAAGGAATGCACTTCATAGCCGAGCTGCTCAAGAACACGAGGGATGAGCATCAACTGATCCTCGTCGTCCTCGATGAATGCCAGCCGCTCGTTGCCCATGACCAGGGCACCCGCGCACTCGCCGGGCAGGAGGCACAGGTCGTTCATGGTCGGCAGGAGGATGTCGAAGCGGGTGAATCCGGGGGTGCTTGAAAGCCTGATTTCCCCGCCGTGGTTGCGCACTATGCCGTGCACCACGGCCAGTCCGAGGCCCGTGCCCTCGCCCTTGCCCTTGGTGGTGAAAAAGGGATCGTAGATCTTGTCCTGGATGTTCTCGTCGATGCCCGGACCGTCGTCTTCGATGCACAGCCTGCTGTAGATGCCCGGGGCAAGGTTGCCGAGCTGCGTGTCGTCGCGGTCCAGCGTCATCCGGCTCAGGTGGATGGAAATATTGCCGCCGCCCTCGCCCAGCGCCTGAAACGCGTTGGTGGCGAGGTTCATGACGATCTGATGAACCTGGGTCGGATCGGCAAGGCAAAGCGGCAAGTCATCGTCAATTTCGGACAGGACCGTGATGTTGCGCGGCATGGAGACGCGAATCAGCGCCACGGCCTCGCTGACAACCTCGCGCAGGTCCGTGGGCAGAAATCCTTCCTGGGTCGGACGGCTGAAGGTCAGGATCTGCTTGATCAGACCGCTGCCGCGAACGGCGGCCTTGAGGGAGCGCTCCAGATCCTTCCAGTTCAGGCTGTCTTCGGGGATATCCTCCATGGCGAGCTCGGTGGAATTCATGATGGATGTCAATATATTATTGAAATCATGAGCGATTCCACCAGCCAAGGTGCCAATTGCCTCCATCTTCTGGGATTGCAGCAGCTGCTTTTCCAGATTCATGGTCTGGGTGATGTCCTCGGCCGTGCTGAGGATGCCCACCACCTCCCCGCGTGGCCCGTGCAGGGGCACCTTGTTGACCAGCAGCCACATGTTCTCGCCGTCCCGGTTGCGGGTCTCCAGGCGCAGCCTGAAGCGTGGCCCGTCGGTCTCGACCACTTCCTCGTCGAGCCTGGAAATCTGTTCAACTTCATGGGGATAGCTCACAACCTCGGCGTACTTTCTGCCATAGATGGCCGAGAGCTCGGTCTGGCCGACATGGGCCAGAAAATTTCGATTCGCGCCGATGATCCTGAGTTCCCGATCCTTCCAGTGCACAAGCTGGGGAATGGTATCAAGGACCAGCTGCAACATGGCCTCGGAAGCGGCCAGGGCCAGCTCTGCGGCCTTGCGGTCCGTGATGTCCTCGACGAAACCCTCGAAATGACAGAAATCATCGTTGCATCCGCGCACGGCACGGGCGTTCAGATTGGCGGTGATGATATCCCCCGCGCGGGTGCGGAAAAGGACCTCGAACTCCACGCTGCCCCTGTTCTGCTGGTACAGGTCGACGACCCTCTTCCGGTCGCTCTGCTGAAAATACAGGGAGGATATATTCGGATTGTCCGCGATCAGATCCTCGGGGCTTGGGTACCCGAGCATCCTGGCCAGGGCGGGGTTCGCGACCATCCAGGAGCCGTCGGGGGTGGTCTGAAAAATGCCCAGGGCGGAGTTTTCGAAGATGGTGCGGTATTTCTCCTCGGCCGCGCGCAGGTCGTCCTCGGCCTTCTTGCGATCCGAAATGTCGTAGATGACGCCCACTATCCCGGCGTTCTCGCCCTGGGCGTCGGCGTAGGTGGCCTTGTGCAGCACCGCCGAGCGCAAGGAGCCGTCACCGTGCCGGACCTGGGCCTCGTAGGAATCCATGCGCAGGTCGAGCAGGGGTGCGAAACGCGTCTCGGCCAGGGCCAGTTCCTGGGACTCGAAACCCTTGTCGTGCTCCCAACTCACCCCGAACCAGTGCTCGAACGCCCGATTGATGCCGGCGATGGCCCCGCCCCGATCGGTGAAATAGATGGGGATGGGCAAGGTATCCATGAGGGTGCGCAAAAACGAGAGCTGGTTCTTGATCCGCACCTCGATCTGCTTGCGTTCCCAGATGTTGATCACCAGCAGGATCAGCACCAGCGACAGGATGACAAGGCTGATGATGATGGTCCAGAACTGGTGCCTGTTGATGGAATAGAACGGCGAAGGCTGGTTGATGAGGATGCTCCCCGCGGGCAGGAGCTTCTGATTGATCCCAAGCCGCATGAGCACGCGGTAGTCGAACTTGGGCGGATCGTCGGGGCTGACGGATATCTCGATGTCGGCCGGGGATTCGCCGTCCAGAATGCGCAGCCCCATCTCGGCCACGGCCTGGCCGTGACTGTAGCCGCTGATCATCTTTCCGCCCACCATGCCGTGGCCAAGCAGAAACTCCCATGCGCTGTAGAGCGGCACGCTCGTCTCCCGCCAGACGATTTCAAGCAGATCCTGGGCCGAATACACGGCCTCGCCCACATCCTTGTAAAAAGGGATGAAGAAGAAAATGCTGTCCGGCGAGGCGAAACGCACCTTTGATATCAGTTCGTCGAGGGTGAACTCGTCCAGAAACTCAACTTCAATTTCAGAGGGCAGGCCGGGAACCTGCGCCCGGACCTGATTGGCGATGGCCACCCCGGTCATGCTCTGATCGCCGATGACCACCAGGCGTTTCTTGCCCGGATGAAATTTGAGAGCCAGCTCGATGTTCCACGGGACTTCGAATTCTTCCAGCACTCCGGTCATGCGTGAGCGCATGGGCACCTCTCCGGCCTCCACGTCATTGATCCCGCAAAAAACTATGGGCACTTCGGGAAACAGGTCCTCGCCGTGCTCTGAAATAAACTCATAGGCATTGTTGTCAGACGTGACTATGAGATCAAAATGTGTCGTCTTGAATTTGAATTTATAATAATTAAAGAGTATTTCATTTATCTTCTCTCCAGAATATCTTTTGGAATCCATATATTCTATCTGAAGATATATATTGAATGCGGACATTTCATCATAACCCAGGAAGCGATGGGCATCATGCTGACCAAGATCGAACAGCTGTCGCAAAAAGCCACCATATCCTATCACAGGTGCAGATGGCCCAAGTCCCAGCTTCTCGACGAACAGGCCCAGCAGGATGTCGAAATTCAGGTCGCCGCGGAACTCGTGGAAACAATCAACAAAAGTTCGCGTAAATAGCACTTCGCGATTCCATCGAAAAAAGCCGCACTTCGCGGCTTTTTTTTGGACTTGCCTCCGACTAAAGTCAAACCCCCCACGCCGCCGATCCCGGCGGTATTTTTTTGCCCCCGCATACATTTATCAGTGCATTTTTCTCTCCAAGAGTAAGGTACGTATCCGTAACGGTATTCTGAAGGATGTCTGCTTCATCCGCATATTCCCTTAGTCAACATACGTATTCATCCCGATAGACAAAATTGATTTATTACGGCCGTATTCGGCCCTTCCCAAATTCCAAAAATCCAAAATTAAGCACGAAAAACCCTTAGCATGTATAAGTAAAAAATACTGCACAATGTATATTAAAAGAGTGGGTAAAACTATTTATTAACTCTTACAAATGACAAGGGCAATGGTCGGATTTCATTAATTTGGGTGGTTGAAGCAAGAAGGAAATAGCACGGAACTCCCCGGATAGTTCAAGCCTTGGAGGCCAAAACCGGCAAAAGCTCCTGCCCGGTTCGTGCAACAAAGACCAAGAAAGCTGAATCAAATGCCACCGGTTCTGCCCAGACAAAAAAACAAAGAGAAACGCCCATGACAAAAAAAAGGATTCTGCTGGTCGAGGATGACAGCCTGCTGCGGATGGGTCTCAAATCCATGATCGACATGCACGGCGAATACACGATCGACGATGATGTCGCCACCGGGAAAGAGGCGCTGAGGTCATTTCAAATGAAAAAGCAGGATGTGATTCTGCTTGATTTGCGGCTCCCGGACATTCCGGGTACGGAGGTTCTGCAAAGAATCAGACAAATCGAGCCGAACGTGAAGATCATCGTACTCACGGCCAGCGACGACAACGATTTCATCTTCGACGCCCTGGAGCATGGGGCCAACGCCTATGTCCTTAAGGGATCGAATCCGGACGAACTGTTCCTGGCCGTGCAATATGCCCTGGACGATGACTTGTTCATAAGCCCCCACCTGGCCAAGGTCATCGTCAGGGACTACCTCCTTGTGAACAGGCAACGCAAGGCGCTGCCCCCCATGCAAAACCTCACCACCCGCGAAAAGGAAATCGTGAGACTCATCATAGACGGCTGGAAAAGCAAGGAGATCGCCGAATCACTCTTCATCAGCATCAAGACGGTGGACAAACACCGCTCCAACATCCTCGGCAAGCTCGGCATCAACAGCTGCAACGAGTTGCGCCACGGCAGCCTGTTCCTGCCGGACGACGAAATCGATACGGGCAGACAGTTGAAACGGACCGGATCCTCCAACAAACTTTAAGAAGCCGAGTCCCAAAAAACCAATCGCACAGCAAAAAGTCGAGGGACTTGCGAACACAAAGGAGTGCAGGATGATGGAAAGCAAATTGCGCTCTCCGCAAAAATCGGTTCTCGTGGTCGACGATGACGAAATCTGCCGCTGCGTCACCTCCGAAGTCCTGGAGAATCTCGGCTTAAAGGTTGACCTGGCCGAAAACGCCGATCAGGCGACAAGCCTTGCCAAGGCGAACAGCTACGACCTGATCCTGCTCGACTTTCACATGCCCGTCATGAATGGAATAGACCTCGCGCGACACCTGCAGGACAACGGCGCAGCCACGAAAGACAAGATCTTTCTGCTGACCGGCGAGGAACCGGAAATCATTTTGAAAAAAATGCATGCGGGAAGCTCGCTTCGTATTTTCCACAAGCCTCTGGAACGCACCGAAGTCATGGCTTTCTTCTCCCCCCAGGAAAGCGAAGACCCGATCGGAGCGGCCACGGATCATCCCCTGAAGATCAGAGGGTTTGACATGTCCCACGCCTTGTCGAATTTCCTGGGGAACGAATCCGCGTTTTTCAACATATTGCGCGAGTTCCCCGCTTACGGAGCAAAATTCATCTCCGAATATTCAACGCATCTGAAGAACAGGAACATAAAGGAATGCATGCGCCTTGCCCACAGCCTCAAGGGATCCTCGCTCATGATCGGCGCCACGGAGATGAACATGCTGGCAAAGGCTCTCGAATCGGCATGCCATGGCGCATCGGACATGCTACGTGCCGAGGAGATTTTTGAAAAAATGGAAGCAAAAATCCTTGAAGCCTCGGAAAGTATCAAAAAACATCTTCAAGACCACAACGCGTAACCATTCATAAAAAAGAGGGCCGGCCAAACAGCCGTTTGGTCAGCCCCACTCCATCAACACCTCGCTGACCCTCGGGTCCGCCTGCATTTTCATGCCCCGCCCAAGATAAGATCCAAAACAGCTAAACCGAGCGCCCCATTCGAAAAAGGCGCACTCCCGCAGGATGATCCTCAAGCCTGAGGCCCATGGCGGCCAATTTTTCGCGCAGCGCATCAGCCAGGACAAAATCCTTTGCCTTGCGGGCTTCCTCGCGACGGCCGACCAGATCCGTGGCCTCCAGCGGCCAGGATTTTTCAGCCAACGGCAGGCGCGAATGATCCAGAAAGCCGAGCACCCGGTCGCAGGCCAGAAGCTGTTCGGCCACCAGCTTGGCTTCGTTCGAGCTCATCTTTCCGGCGCGGGCGTTGACGGACTTGGCGAAGGCGAAAAGTGTCGGCCAGAAATGGGCCAGATCGAGGTTGTCGTCGAGCGCCGTGGCAAAAGCGGTTTTCAGATCGTAAATGGCCTGCTCAAGCTGTGGGGAAACACCCGTCCCGGAACCGCCGAGGGAAGCCGATACGTAGGCGTCCTGCAGCCGGTTCTGGTTCTTGACCCACATGACAAGACTTTCCGGCGAATAGGCCAGGGATTTGAGGTAGGAGGCGGATAAAAGCCACAGCCGCAGGGCAGGTCCGGTGCCCGCGACGGCGAGGGCCTCGGTAAGCGACGGCACCGTATCGCCCTGTTCGCGCGGGGTCACGGGCTGGGATACCATCCAGGCCATGGGCCGCACTCCGGCCCCGGCGCTCCAGATGGCGCAGAAATTGTCCATATGCGGAAAACGGTGCGACTCGGCGGCAAACATGACCGTGACGGTACCCAGCGCGTCCAGGGCCGTGGCGGCCAGCTGCAAAAACCAGCTCGGGCGGACCTTGCCCCATTCGGTTTCGATCACGTCCCCCAGCTTGAGATCCTGCAGGGTGGCCCGCTTGAGGAGCGTGAAGTCGGCGGGATTGTCTTTCACATAGTCGGCCAGATCCACAGTGTAGCCAAGATTCATGCCCGCCGTATCCACGCACGAAATCTGCCCGTAGGTCTTGTCCCGGGTCACGTCGAAATAGACGGACCTGAGCTTCTCGTAGGCCTGGCCCTTGGCCAGCAGCTTGCGAGCAAGGCCCAGGACGCGTTCTTGACTGGCTCCGGCCAGGGGAAAGAGCACGGTATCGGACACGCCCAAGGCTTTGGCTTGGGCGAGCATGAACTCCCGCGCTTTTTGCACGAAATCCTGCAAGCCGACCTTGGCCTCCCGGGCCGCCGCCAGAGCGCGATCGTCCATGTCCGCGAGGCCCACGGCCAGACGCACGGTCTGCCCACGCTCGATCAGGGCCTTGGCCAACACGTCCAGCCAGACAATACGCCGCCAGACATCCAGCTCACCCAGGTCGTCAAGGCTCGGCCCCGGCGTGAACAACGCGTGTCCGCCTGCCGGACTGCCCAGGCATTCGAGGCATCCGGTGGCCACGCTGCGCACCCCCAGGCCATGCCGCGCCAGCGGTGAAAAAAGCGTGGTCGAGAGATAGCGCTCTCCCGTATCCGGGCAGATGAAGACAATGAGCCCCTCTTTTCCGGCCTCGTCCAGCTCTCTGGCGATGCGCAAGGCTCCGGCCAGGGCTGCGCCCGCGCTCATTCCGGACAATATCCCCTCTTCCCGCGCCAGTTGCCGCGAACAGGCGAAGGCCTCCTCGTCCTCGACGTGAATGATCCGGTCCAGGGCGCGCTTGTCGTAAATTCCGGGAGGATAGGATTCCTGCATGTTCTTGAGGCCCTGGATCTTGTGCCCGGCGTAGGGTTCGACCGCGACAACCTCAACGCCGGGAGCGCTCTCTTTCATGCGCTTGGCGATGCCCATGGCCGTACCCGAGGTGCCAAGGCTGATGACCACATGAGTGGCCCGGCCTTCGGTCTGCTCGATGATTTCCCGGCCCGTGCCCATGTAATGAGCAGCTATGCTGGCCGGGTTGTTGAACTGGTCCATGAGCACATAGGTCTGCGGCTCTTCGCGCGCCAGCCGGTACGCTTCCTCGATGGCACCGTCGGTGCCGAGACGGCCGGGAGTCAGACGCAGCTCCGCTCCGAAGGCGCGCATGATGCGCTTTCGTTCCTCGGAAGCGGAATCGGGCATGAGCAGGGTCAACTTGTAGCCCTTGACCGCGCAGACCATGGCCAGCCCGACCCCGGTGTTCCCGCTGGTGGCCTCGATGACGATCTTGTCCGGGGTCAGTTCCCCCGACGCCTCGGCCGCCTCGATCATGGCCAGAGCCACGCGGTCCTTGATGGACCCGCCGACGTTCTGGGCTTCGAGCTTGGTCGCCAGGCGAATGCGCGGATGAGGAAAGACGCGGTTCAGATAAACTATGGGAGTGGCCCCGATAAGAGAGAGAATGGTCGGATGAATCATGGAAAAACCCTGCTGATGGATTGAACGCAAGGGCGCAAACCTAGGGTAAAACCCGTTTCCGGGCAAGGGGCGGAACATGCCCGGGCCGCTCTCCCCGTCTCACCGGTGACTGATTCGCGCGGCAGCGCCGACACTCCCCTTTTTAAAATAATCCCAATGATTTTAAACCATTGTCAATCTCCCCTCGACAATATTGCATTTTTGCGGCCTCGGCATGGTGGCACGACGGACCGGAATAATGGAAAAGATAGACCTGCTATGGCTACTCATCACTGAGTTACCTGCGCCAATTCCCCATGGACATCCTAAAAATCGACCGCTCCTTCATCAGCGGCACGGACACGCCCAAGGAAAACGCCGAGATCGTCCGCTCCATCGTGGACATGGCCCACAGCCTGGGCCTCAGAGTGACCGCCGAAGGCGTGGAGACGCAGGAACAGCTTGACCGACTGCAGTCCATCAACTGCGATCGAGCCCAAGGCTATATGTTCTCGAAACCCATGATTCCAGAAGACGCCGGGGAGATGATTCGCACGGCGATTTTGGAGGGGGGCTCGAACTGAAGTCGGGAAAGAAAGAGGGATTGAATCCTTTAATCGCTTCCACCAACTCTCAACAAACGCGCTCCTCCGGGGCGTCACACCCATGGTCACGGCCGACGGCTTACCGGTTCATCCTCCTACAGGGCAGGACAACTACCTACGTAGCTGCAACCCCTTGAAATTATATCTTGTGTCATCTTCGCTCTGTGCGCTACAGGCTTGAAAATTTTATCGCCAAGAGATCAGCGCATTGTGCCGCCCCATGACGTTTTGCTCCATATCGTTAAAAATTATTAACCAAGTAGGTTAATCATAATTGACGGAGGATGATTTTGGATATATTTTTCAAAAACAAAAAGCTTGCAAAGGAATTTAGCGAAGGGGCGCGACTTGAAAGACTACACGGAGTTCAACGAGCTCGAAAAATTCGTCTGCGAATGGGCGAGTTTCGAGCTGCGGCTTGTCTCATGGATTTCTGGCCGCCCAAAAGTGGCCCCGGTCGATGCCACGAACTGGCGCAGGGCAAACGTAACGGTCAGCTTTCCGTAGATTTGGATCATCCCTATCGTCTGATTTTTTCTCCTGCCCATGATCCGATACCCACGCACGACGATGGCGGTCTGGACTGGTCAAAGGTGACCGCCATCGTAATTTTGGGAGTGGAGGATACCCATGAATAACGTACAAAATAACAAATTTATACCGGACTATCTGGTTACGCCTGGAGAGGTGCTGGCAGATTACCTTGATGATTTGGGCATGACCCAGGCCGAGCTTGCGGATCGAACAGGCTTGACCAAAAAAACCATCAACGAAATCATCAAGGCCAAGGCGCCCATAACTCCTGAAACGGCCTTGAAATTCGAACGCACTCTGGGGCGCCCGGCCCACTTTTGGAGCAACCTGGAACGCCACTATCAAGACGACCTGACGCGACTTGCCGAGCAGCGACGCATGGCGTCGTATCTAGAGTGGCTCAAGCGGGTGCCGGTTTCCGCCATGGCAAAGCTGGGCTGGATTCCCAAGCTCAAGAATACGTTCGAGCAGCTCGACGCGGTGCTGTGCTATTACGGCGTGGCATCTCCAACGCAATGGCAAACAGTCTGGAGCGAATATCAGGTTGCCTATCGGCAGACTGCCAGATTCGAAGGATGCGCGGAGGCCGTATCCGCGTGGCTCCGGCAAGGGGAAATCCAGGCTCAACGCATCGAGTGCGCCCCTTTTGATCGCAAGCGTTTTCTGGAGGTTCTTGACCTCATTCGCGCCCTGACCACCGCCCCTCCCAATGTTTTCACGCCCCAACTAATTTCCCTTTGCGCTTCTGCCGGAGTGGCCGTGGTTTTCGTCCCGGAACTGCCGAAGACAGGCACTTGGGGGGCCACCAGGTGGCTCGGAGATCGCGCGGTAATCCAACTCAGCCTACGCTATAAAAGCGATGACCATCTCTGGTTCACCTTTTTCCACGAAGCCGGACATATCCTCAAGCATGGCCGCAAGACGGTGATTATAGAAGGCAATGGGCTCGATGACGAGAAAGAAAGGGAAGCTGACGCCTTTGCCAGGGACAGACTCATCCCACCGGCCGAGATGCGACGGCTCGTCAAGGCTGACGGTCTGTCGGCATCGGATATCAAAACCTTTGCCGCAGAAATCGGGATCGCTCCCGGCATTGTCCTTGGACGCCTGCAACACGACGGGATCATTCCCTATAAGACGCATCTTAACAGCCTGAAGATGTTTTATCGGTGGAAAAGCGCGGACGATGAGTGATGGATCAGGAAGTGGGGTTCAGGAAGAAATTGAAATCCAAGGCCAGACATTGGTTCTTGGATTATTTAGCCCTGACCATTCCAGACAAAATGGTGTTTATCGTTTAACTGACTCTAAAAATTCAAGATTCAAGGTTTGATCCCAGTTTCAATACCGAAAACGCCCTGCTGCACGTGGTGCGCAAAGTTCTGGCCAAGGAAGCCGTGTACGAAAAGGAAATGGTGACTCTGCGCGAACTGGGCTGGAAGGACAGCGACATCCGTGAAGCATACGCCCAAGGCAACGCCATCATCGGTATGTCGTACCTGATCAAGGCGGTTGCAAAGTAGACCAAAGCCCGGCGGAGTCGGGCTACTATTCCTCCTGCTCCACGCCGAGCCGCTCCCACTGCTCCCTCGCCTCGGCCTCGGCGACGGCGATGCGCTCGGCATCCCACGGTTCGATGACCAGGGCCTCGGCCACCAGCTGCCAGATGTATTTCACCTCGTAGGTGCAATCGGGGTAGAATTTGGGGATGCGGCGCATGATCTGGTCGCGGCAGTTGGAGCAGCCCACGACCACCACGTCCGCGCCCGAATCCTTGATCTGCTGATACTTGTAGCGCGCGTGCCAGGCCGACTCCTGTTCGAAGGGCATGGGCCACATGCCGCCGCCCGCTCCGCAGCAAAAATTCTTCTCGCGGGTCGGGGTCAATTCCACGAAATCATCAACGCAGGCTGCCACGATCTCGCGCGGCTCCTCGAAATAACCCTTGCCGTAATGCGCCGCCAGTTCCCGTCCGTGTTTGCACGAATCGTGAAAGGTGAATCGCCGTCCCTTGTGCACGCTTTTGTCCAGACGAATGCGGCCCTCACGGATCAGCTTCAAAAGGTAGTCATAGAGATAGACAAAATCCACGGCATTGTCCGGGTTCTCCGCCACAAGCGAGGACATGCCCTTGCGACAGCCATACGAACCGCCACCGCAGTCGGGCATGATCATGGTCTTTATGGCGTTTGAGCGCATGTATTCGATCTTGCGGCGGGCAAGCTCGCGATTGCCGTCGTAGTTACCGGTGAAGAGCGCCCAGTCCACGGCTTCCCAGCCGGTGGACGGCACGGTCCAGTTTTCGCGGGCGGCGTAGAAAATCTTCCACCACCAGAACTGGTCCTCGAAATCACCGTAGACTTCCTTTGAATTGGGAAAAAAGAGGATGTCCGCGCCCTTCTTGTCCACAGGCACATGAAAACCCGGACATTCTTCCGCAAGGTCCCGGCCCAAATCGTACATGCCGCCGAGGTATTCCTCACGGCTGATGGCCAGGTTGTTGCCCGTGGCCAGGTTGTTGGCCATGCCCTTGTGCAGGGAGCCGGGAACCGCCTCGCGCGGCCGCAGGCTCTTCATGTGGGCCATGACCGACGGGATGTCGATGCCCGCCGGACAGACTCCCGCGCAGCGGCCGCAACCCGTGCATAGCCAAGGAAAATTGGAAGCCACGACTTCATCCGTCATCCCGTTGGCCAGAAGACGCATGACCTTGCGCGTATCCCATCCCGCCATGCCCGGCGTGCCCGTGATCGGACAGCCATTGGCGCAGGATCCGCAGACCATGCAGGCTGAAAAATCGAACCGTTCCAAAAAGGAGCGCAATTCCGGATTCATGAAACAAGATGGAGTGCTCATGGCTACCCTTGCCCAAAAAAATTATCCCACACAATTTTGTGGCTAAAATTATCTTTCAGATATTTTCACAAGTCAACACAATATGTTCGTTTTCGAAAATGGCAATGTATCACGCAAATCTTGAAATCCGCCAACATTGGAGAATTATCAGGCTTGAATAAAACTAATTACTATAACCAAAAGAACAAAAATGAAAATACGTATAAATAAGTATCCCCCTCTTCGCACTCTTGAATTTTTAAGTATTTCAAGCTAGACGCGCAAAAAAAGAACGTCCACCACCAAATCCAAGGACCGTCTATGCGCATCGGACTCGCCACTGCCCCTGTTCCCATGTCGCTGGAGCATTCGCTCCGGAACATCCTCGATTTCATGGACCAGGCCGCTTCTTTCGACGTGGACCTGCTCTGTTTTCCCGAAGCGTATCTGCCCGGAATGCGCGGCCAGCATTTTTCCATTCCCCTGTGTGAACAAGCCGAGCTGCGCGAAGCGTTGGATATCGTGTGCAAGGCCTCGGCCGAGCATGGAATGGGGGTCATCCTGCCCATGGAATGGCCTTCGGAGCAAGGGCGCTACAACCTTGTTCAGGTCATTTCACCCGAAGGCAAGATCATGGGCCGCCAGTGCAAGACCCAACTCGATCCAGACGAAGAAGGAATTTATGTCCCCGGCCGGGGACGGCAGATTTTCGAAATGAACGGAGTCAAGTTTGGAGTGGTCATATGCCATGAAGGGTGGCGCTATCCGGAAACCGTTCGCTGGTCGGCCTGCCGGGGAGCACAGATCGTCTTTCATCCCCAATGCACCGGCAGCAACACGGCCGGACGCACGTCCCAGGCCTGGGGAGACCCGGATGGTCCCTATTACGAAATGGCCATGGTCTGCCGCAGCGTTGAAAACGGCATCTTTTTCGCCAGCGTGAACTACGCCCTCGATTACCAGGACTCGGCCACCAGCCTGGTCGCGCCCGACGGCTCATGCCTGGCTCATCAGCCCTACGGGCAGCCGGGACTTCTGGTACAGCAACTGGAATTGGAACTGGCCACGGGCCTGCCCGCCAGGCGCTACTCGCCGGACCGCTACTAGATCGCGTCCTTCACGAATCGAGCCCGAACTTCTTCATCTTGCTGCGCAGGGTGACCCTGGTCACCCCCAGCACGCGCGCGGCCTCGCTCTTGTTGTTGCCCACCTGTTCCAGGGTGCGCGCGATTGCCTCGCGCTCCGCATCCTCCAGTGATTGGCCGCCAGACGGACCCGTGGCCGACTTCTCGGACCCGCGCAGAGTCGCGGGCAGGTCATTCTCCGTGACGAATTCGCCGGGCGAAAGGATGACTGCGCGCTCCACCACGTTTTCCAGCTCGCGCACGTTGCCCGGCCAGTCGTAATGAAGCATCAGATCCATGACCCTGGGCGAAAAGCCGCGATAGCTCTTGCGGTTGCGTTCAGCGAAGCGGTGCAGGAAATGCCGTGCCAAAAGAGGGATGTCCTCGGGCCTCTCCCTGAGCGCGGGGACGCGCAGGGCAATGACGTTCAGGCGGTAGTACAAATCCTCACGAAAGCCACCGTCCCGAACTTCCGCCTCAAGGTCGCGGTTGGTCGCGGCGAGAACCCTCACATCCACGCGGATGGATCTGTCGCTCCCGAGGCGCTGCACTTCCCCCTGCTGCAAGGCGCGCAGGAGTTTGGCCTGCAACGCGGGAGCCATTTCACCGATCTCGTCCAGGAAGAGGGTGCCGCCGTCGGCCTGCACGAACCGTCCGTCCCGCTGCCGCTGCGCCCCGGTGTACGCGCCCTTTTCATGCCCGAAGAGCTCGCTCTCGAGCAGATTTTCCGCCAGGGCCGCGCAGTTGACCGTGATCATGGGCCTGGCCTTGCGCGGACTCCCCTCGTGCAGCGCCTTGGCCACCAGCTCCTTGCCCGTACCGGATTCGCCCAGAATCAGCACGGATGCTTCGGATGGGGCCACGGCCCGGATCATGGCCGCAAGCTCGCGCATGGGGGGCGAGTCGCCGATCATCTCCGACAACGGATCCGCCTCGCCGCCAACCTGCGCTGAACGCTGCGCCCCGCCCTGCTCCAGCGCCCGCTCAAGGCCCATGCGCAGCTCCCCGAAATCAAGGGGTTTGTGCAGATAGTCCAGCGCTCCGGCTTTCAGGGCCTGGACCGCGACATCCACGGAAGAATAGGCGGTCATGATCAGCACGGGCAGGTAGGGGTTGTAGCTCTTTATTTGGCGCAAGGCTTCGATCCCGTCCACCTCGGCCATGCGCACGTCGGTCAGAACCACGTCGTAGGCGCGCTCGCGCACCCTGGTCACGGCCATGGCCCCGTCATCCGCCGTATCGACCTCGTACCCCCAGCTGCCGAGCATGGCCACGAGCATGGTCATGTGGGCCCGGTCATCGTCAACCACCAGAATTCGCGCCTTCATCGATTTTCTCCCTTTACAGGCAGATCAAGAGTCACTTGCGTGCCCTGCCCCGGCTCGGACGCAATCCGCACCTGCCCGCCGTGGGCCTCCACCATGGTTCTAACCGTGGCCAGCCCAAGGCCGGTCCCCTGATTCTTGGTGGTGAAGTACGGATCGAAGATTCTGTCCAGATCCTGCGCCGGGATTCCGTGACCGGTGTCGCTCACGCGCAGTTCCAGCCGGTCCTTCACGCGCTGCGCGGAAACGGTCAGCACGCCTCCGTGGGGCATGGCCTGGATGGCGTTCAGGAACAGATTCAGCAGGACTTGCAGCATGCGGTCCGGGTCGAGAGTCTGTTTCTCAAGCTTTGCGATCCGGGTCTGCACGGCGATGCCCTTGCCCTGGCAATCATCTTCCACGAGTCTCAGGGCATGCCGGACAAGATCGGACACGTCGGTGGGCGCAAGGCGCGGCTGCGCAGGGTGGGTCAGTTCAAGCAGCTCGGTCACGACGCGGTTCAGGCGGTCGACCTCGCCGATCATGACCTCGGCCAGTTCCCGATCCTGCGTCCCGGCTTCGAACTTGGCGCCGAAATAGGTGGCAAAGCCCTTGATGGAGCTCAATGGATTGCGGATCTCGTGGGCCACTCCGGCGGCCAGGGTGCCAAGCGCGGCCAGCCGCTCCTGCCGGGCCACCTCTCTTTCAAGCCCTGCCACCTTGCGTCGCCAGAAAAGCGTGACCGCCCCGGCAAAGGCCAAGGCTAGACCAAGACCACCGGCCATGGCCAGGGTCAGGACATCCTTGCGCACGGCGCGCAGGTAGAGCGAGGCGTCAAGGCCCACGGCAATGAGCGTGCGCTCATCGATTGAATTCGGGACGGTCTCGTGCATCATGCCTCCGTGCATTGTGCGCCGGGGCGGACGGGAATAGCGATAGACCACGAAGAGCGGATCGTCGCCGGGCCGGATGATGGCCCACGCGGGCTCCGTGGATGCGGGCAGGGCGGACAGCGCCTCCGCCGTGACGCCGCTGCCCGGCTCGGCCTCGCTCAGGGCCTCGAAGCGCCCTGCCGCGTCGATCAGCCCCAAAAAGCGCAGGTCCCCCTGCCGGATCATCTCGTCCATGAGAAAGCGCAGGCGAAACTGCCGCCCATCCTGCCCGCGCATGCCCATGCGCCGGGCGGCCTCCACGGACCGGATCAGGGTCTCGCCCTGGGTGGTTAGAATGCGGGCGATGGTGCGCTGCTCCCGCGCGCGTCCCTCCACGGCGAGCCAGATCAGAATCGCGGCCGTAAGCACTGCGGGCACAAGCAGGATAAGGCCGCGCCGCCGCCAGAAGATGGATGTCGAAAGAGGTGCCTGATTGATCATTGCCCGTGCCGTCCTTGAAGCAAGGCATGCCCGGCACGCCTCGCGGTCTGATTGTCATCCTTGAACATGGAAACTACCAACGAAGCCCTCTTCTAGCAAATATCCTGCCTGCCCGGTCATGGCAGGCCCCATTACAAATCGCTGTTTCATTTGACGGTGACGGACTTCAAAACTCATCGGTCACGCGCACATTGCCACGCAGGAAAGGATTTCGTAGGCAGGCCGAAAAGGAGCGCATCATGAGCCTTAACGAACTGCAGGAAGATGTCGATGCCTGGGTGAAAACAATCGGGGTCCGCTATTTTTCCGAACTGACCAACCTCGGCATTCTCATGGAAGAAGTCGGCGAAGTGGCCCGCATCATGACCCGCCGTTACGGAGACCAGAGTTTCAAGGACAACGAAAAAAACGATCTGGGCGACGAACTGGCCGATGTCCTTTTTGTTTTGACCTGCATCGCCAACCAAACCGGGGTCGATCTGACGGAAGCCATGCGCCGCAACCTGGAAAAGAAAACACTGCGCGACAAAAATCGCCACAAAAACAATCCAAAGCTGCATTCGGCCTGAACCTGGTCAGATTCTGACCGAAAGCTTCAGGCAGGTGGTCAGATTCTATCCGCCTGCACGAGGGCAGAAGCGAAACAATCGACAATCACGGCTTAAAAAGCTCAATAAAACAGATAGTTGAGAAATAAAACCCACTCTGGCACGCCCCTTGATATCCTCTCTGGTACATTCGCTAATCAAAACCATTTGGAGGATCTCATGAAAAGAACGACAAGCATCGCAATCCTGGCCATTTTCGGCATCGTCGTACTCAGCACCCTGACTTTCGCCGGCCCCATGCGTGGCATGGGCGGCATGGGTGGCGCCGGGGACTGCACGGGCCGGAACATGAACCCTGCCATCCAGCAATTGCCCCAGGAAAAGCAGGACCAGCTCAAAAGCATTCTGGACGAACATCGCAAGGAAATGACCCCCATGCGCAATGCCATGTGGGAGAAGCACACCCTGCTCAAGGCCCTGTCCGGCAACCCCAACACCAAGCCTGAAACCATCACCGCCCTGGTCGGCGAATTGAGCGACCTGCGCGCCCAGATGCAGACCAAGCGCGAAGCCCTGCAGGCCCGGGTGAGCAAGGAAATCGGCATCGACCTGCCCATGGGCTTTGGCATGCATGACCGCCGGGGCAAGGGCGGACATGGCCGCGGCCACGGTGAATTCGGCCAGCGTGGCATGGGCCGGGGCATGAATCCTGGCATGAATCCTGGCACGGGTCCGGGCATGGTGCCAGCCCCGAACGCCGCTCCCGCCACTCCGGGCGCATAAGGCACATTAAGAAAACCCCTTCGCACTCAGGGCGACATCGCCTGCCGGGCGGCCTTCGGGCCGCCTTTTTTTGTTCTTGCCCACTCGGGCGCGGGGGCCTATAGGCCCGAACCATGAGCCTTTTTTCCAGCAAATCCCTTCCCCAGCCCAAATTTCTGCCCATGACCCGCCATGAGATGGACCAGCTTGGCTGGGACGAACTCGATGTGCTTCTGGTCAGCGGCGATGCTTACGTGGACCACCCTTCCTTCGCCATGGCCCTTCTGGGCCGGACGCTGGTGGCGCAGGGACTGCGCACCGGCATCATCACCCAGCCGCGCTGGAACGATCCCGAGGACTTGCTCGTCATGGGCCGCCCGCGTCTTTTCGCCGGGGTCTCGGCCGGAGCCATCGACTCCATGCTGGCCCACTACACCGCCTTTCGCAAAAAACGCTCCGAAGACGCCTACACGCCCGGCGGCAGGGCCGGAGCCAGGCCCAACCGGGCCTGCATCGTCTACACCAACCTGCTGCGACGCGCCTTTCCGGGATTGACCGTGGTTCTGGGCGGCATCGAGGCTTCGCTGCGGCGCATCACGCATTACGATTTCTGGACCGATGCCCTGCGCAAGCCCATCCTCCTTGATGCCAAGGCCGACGCCGTGGTTTACGGCATGGGCGAACGAGCCATCCTGGACATCGCGACCCGGTTGCAGGCAGACCGGGATTTAAGGGGCATCCCCGGCACCGTCATCGCCGACGGAGATCTCCCCGCAGATATCAAGCTTCCCAGCCACGAAGACATGCTTGCCGACCCCAAGGAATTGATGCGGGCCACACTCCTGCTCGAAAAGCAGGTCCACGACGGTACGCAGTGGGCCGTGCAGCGCGTCGCAAACCGATCCATCCTGATCGCGCCGCCGGCCACTCCGCTGACCACGGCGGAAATGGACAGGGTCTACGCCCTGCCCTACGCCCGCAAGGCTCACCCCGCCTACAACCAGCCCATTCCGGCCGAGGAGATGATCCGCGACTCCGTGACCAGCCATCGCGGCTGCGGCGGGGGCTGCTCGTTTTGCACCCTGGCCCTGCACCAGGGCCGACGCATCGCCTCGCGCAGCCGGGATTCCATTCTGGACGAGGTCCGCCGCATGGCGGCAAGCCCTGACTTCAAGGGCCATGTCTCCGACGTCGGCGGCCCCAGCGCCAACATGTGGGGCGCGTATTGCGACAAGGAAGGCCAGCCCTGCAAACGGGCAAGCTGCATGACGCCCACCGTCTGCCCGCATTTCAGCATGGACCAGAAGGCCCACCTCGATCTGCTGCGCACCCTGCGCCGCACTCCTGGCGTGCGCGGCGTGCGCGTGGCCAGCGGAGTTCGCTTCGATCTGGCCCTTAAGGACATGGTTGCCCTTGGCGGCTATCTGCGCGAATTCGTGGGCGGACAGCTCAAAATCGCGCCCGAGCATGTATGCGACCACGTCCTGCGGCTGATGCGCAAACCAGGCAACCGCGTTTTCGAAGAATTTCTGACGATCTTCGCCCGCGAATCGAAACAGGCGGGCAAGGAACAATACGTCATCCCCTACCTGATGAGCGCCTTCCCGGGCACCACCGACGACGACATGCGCGCCTTGGCAGGATGGCTCGGCGCCCGCGGCTGGAAGCCAAGACAGGTGCAGTGCTTCATCCCCATCCCCGGAGCCGTGGCCACGGCCATGTATCATGCTGGCATCACGCCGGAAGGCAAACCCGTCCATGTGCCCCGCACAGACGAAGAACGGCTGCGCCAGCATCGCATCCTGCTCCCGCCTGAAGACAGGGCTCCCGGGCGTCCCATGGACGCAAGGCGCGAACCTCGCCCGAAAAGCTGCGCGAACCGTTGTGCAGCGCCCGCGCGAAGTGCTGGCCCCGCAAAGAAAAAATCGGGCCGCAAAAAGAAATAAAAAACTCCCTGTCTTCGGGCCATTGCCCGCCTTACGCCCGTCCTTCCCTGATGCGCAGGGCGTGGCGGACATTTTTTGTCCTTTGATTTTTATGCACATTTTTCAAGAAGGGAATTGTCTTTTTCTAGATTTGACTGTAATATCAGATAGAAGAAGATTTTTACCGGAAGCCCGAGCCTGATCTGCAATCGGTCGAGGGCCAAACGTGGCCGAGAGCCCGGCGGAAGATAATTTTTTTTTAAGAACATGAAGAGAATAACTTCCCATAGTTCTTGATTTTTATTATGAAGTTCTGAATTTTCATGATGGACCGTATCTTTTGCCCCAAGCTATTGCCTTGGACATTGGCCGGTCTGCCTTGAACAAATGCCCCGGCGTCCATGAACCATCCCTTGAGGATCATGAGTTTTCCCGAATCGCAATCTGGAGCGAACAATGAACAAAAGCGAACTTATTCAGTCCCTTGCCGAAAAAATCAAGATTTCCAACGATGAAGCTTCCACCATCGTGGACAGCTTTTTCGACTCCATGCGCGACGCCTTGCTGCGCGGAGACCGGATTGAAATCAGGGGGTTCGGCAGTTTCAAGATCAAGCAGTACGAAGGCTATGTCGGCCGCAACCCCAAGACCGGGGAGTCGGTGCAGGTCAAGCCCAAGAAAATGCCTTTTTTCAAGGCCGGCAAAGGGCTGCTGGACTATCTCAACGGTTAGGCCGTTGACATGAGGGGCCGTTTTGACGCAATTGCTCGCGGCACACCTTAAAGAAAGACTGCAACCTGTTCGTCCCGGACGGGTTGAACGTCTTTTCATGGAGCTTCGGCATTGCATTCCGTGATCCAACGCGTCGCTGCGATTCATGATCTTTCCGGGTTCGGAGGGGGGTCACTCTCGGCTGTGATCCCCATTCTTTCAGCCCTTGGAATTCAGGTCTGCAGCCTGCCCACAGCCATACTTTCCACCCACACGGGCGGTTTCGCCAACTTCCATTTCCGCGACCTGACCTCGGACATGCGCTACATCATTGACCATTGGCGCCAATTGTCGCTGTCCTTTGCCGGCATCTACTCCGGATTTCTGGGTTCGCCGGAACAGATCGACATCGTCAGTGATTTCATAAGGACATTCCGCGCCGATTCCACCCTGGTCGTGGTCGATCCGGTGCTTGGCGACGACGGTAAGCTTTACGACACCATGGACAGGTGCATGGTCGACGGCATGCGCAGTCTTGTCGCCTCCGCCGACGTGATCACACCGAACATCACAGAGGCGGCCCTGCTGCTGGGCAAGGCAGGCCCCCCGGTCATCTCGGGAACCAAGGAGATAAAGATCTGGGCCCGCGCCCTGGCTGATCTCGGGCCCCGCTGCGTCATCATCACCAGTGTTCCCGAAGAGCACGGCCGGGGAACGTCTGTCGTGGCCTTCGACAAGGACGCCAGCCGCTTCTGGAAGGTTGCATGCCCATATATTCCTGCGTGTTACCCCGGCACTGGAGATATTTTCGCCAGCGTGATAACAGGTTCCCTGTTGCAGGGCGATTCCCTGCCCCTGTCCCTGGACCGGGCCGTGCAGTTCGTCTCCATGGCCATCCGAGCCACCTTCGGCCACAATTTTCCGGAACGCGAGGGAGTCTTTCTGGAACGGGTGCTCCCGAGTCTGAACGCCCCCGTGTCCATGAGCAGCTTTGAACTGATATGACCGATCGATACCGTGGAATATTCGTCAGTGACCTCGACGGGACATTGCTGCGGGACGGCCAGATCTCCGATGGCGATCTGCGGGCCTTCAGGGAGCTTCGCGATCAGGGGATCATGCGCGTCATCGCCACGGGGCGGTCGCTGTATTCGGCCAGGGCCTGTCTTGCGGATGATTTTCCGGCCGATTATCTGATCCTTTCGACCGGAAACCAGATCGTGAACTGGCCGACGCAGGAGGTCATGCGTTCGTCCTTCATGACGGGGCCGGAAGTGCAGGATATCTGCCGTTTCCTGTCCGGACTCGGACTGAGTTTCATGGTGCACGAGGAATTTCCGCACAGCCATCGTTTCGAGTACCACCGGGGGCACAGGAACGTCGCGGATTTTGATCGACGCCTGGCCCTGTACGCAGACCACGGACGGGAAAACACAGGCTCACGCGACATGCGCGCCGCATCCCAGATCGTGGCTATCGTTGACGGAAACGACGCGGCAATGCATGACCGCATCAACCGGGAACTGGGGAATCACAGCGTGATCAGGGCCACGTCCCCGCTGGATGGACAGTCCATGTGGATCGAAATCTTCGCGGCGGATGTCTCCAAGGCCTCCGGAATCATGCATCTGGTCAATCATCACGATCTGCACGGGGCGCCCAGTGCGGCCATCGGCAACGATCACAACGACAAAGACATGCTTGAACTGGTACAGATGTCTTTCAAAGTCGCGGATGCATTCCTGGATAAGGAAGGCAAATACATTACAACCCCGGAAAACAGCGACGCAGTGGCATTCGCCATCGCGCACTACATGGAAAGATTCCATGCCGGCATGACGGAAGCATGAAAAAAATATTGGCCATCCCCGCACTGCTCGGGGCAACATCGCTTGATATCGTCAAGAACGTGGGACAGTGGGGAGTCTTCTCCCTGACTGCTGTTCTGGGCATGATCCACATGCGCCGACTTCTGCCCAAGATTCTCCACGACATATATTTCATCGGCTTCAAGTCCCTGAACATCATCATTCTCGTGGCCTTCTTCACGGGCATGGTCCTTGGACTGCAAGGCTACTACACCCTGATCAAGTTCAGCGCCGAGGGCATGCTCGGCGTGGCCGTGGCCCTGTCCCTGGTGCGCGAACTCGGGCCGGTGCTGACGGCGATCATGCTCATCGGCCGAGCCGGTTCGAGCATCAGCGCCGAGATCGGGATCATGCGCATCTCCGAGCAGATCGACGCCCTCTCGACCATGGACGTGGACCCTGTCCGCTATCTGGTCACGCCCAAGATCATCGCTTCGCTGATCTGTTTTCCGCTCCTGACCGCGATCTTCGATTGCGTGGGCATCCTGGGCGGTTATTTCTCCTCCGTGCTCCTAAGCTCCCGCTCGGGGATCTTCTTCAGCAAGATCCAGTCGAGCCTGCTCCTGTCCGACGTGACCGGCGGGTTCGTCAAATCCTTTGTCTTTGCCTTCATCGTCATCACCATATCCTGCTACTGCGGATATTACACGCACCAGAACCAATCCAGCGCCGGTGCGGAAGGCGTCAGCAACTCAACGACATCCGCCGTTGTCCAGTCATGCGTTTACGTATTGGTCTCCGACTACGTCATAACGTCTTTTTTGATGTGAGCACATGAGCAGCACAACACCTCTCATTCAACTGCGCAATATTTCGAAGGCGTTCGGCGGCAGGGAAATCCTGCGGGGCGCAACCCTCGATATCCAGCGAAACGAGATCACCGCCATCATTGGAAAGAGCGGCGGCGGCAAGAGCGTCCTGGTCAAGCACATCATCGGCCTGATCACCGCCGACAGCGGGGAGATCATCTTCGACGGGATCCCCTATTCGAACATGAAGCGAAAGGATTTCTCGGCGATCAAGAACCGTTGCAGCTACATGTTTCAGAACAACGCGCTCTTCGATTCCATGACCGTGTTCGAGAACATCGCCCTGCCCCTGCGGGAAAAATTCAAGCTCGGGAAAAAGGATCTGGAAGACAAGGTCCGCGCCCGCATCGAACAGCTCGAACTGACCGAAGTCGCGCAGATGTATCCGAAGCAGATTTCCGGCGGCATGCAGAAACGCGTGGCCCTGGCGCGGGCGCTGGTCACGGAACCCGAGATCATCTTTTTCGACGAACCGACCACGGGTCTCGACCCCATCCGCAAGAAGACGGTCTTCTCCATGATCCACCGCTACCATGAAAAGCTCAATTTCACGGCGGTGATCATCACCCATGACATCCCCGACATTTTCTACATCGCGCACACCGTGAACATTCTCGACGAAGGCCGGATCATCTTTTCCGGATCGCCCGTGGCCCTGGAACAGTCCTCGGACCCGGGGCTTTACACCTACACGCACGGCCACGAGATGCTCATCGACGAATTGACAGGCCTGCACAACAGGCTCTCGCTCATGCGCAAGATCGAGGCCTTCGGGGCCGAAGTCCAAGGCTCCGAGCAACTTGTTCTGGCCACGGTCAGGCTTCTGGGCATGAGAACCATGATGGACTACAAGGGAGACCTTCTGGCCCACGCCTTCATCAGAAACCTGGCCAAATTCGTGAACTCCTTTCTGCCCGAGGGTGCCTGCGCGGGCATGTTTTCCAAGGAAATTCTGGTCATTGCGGCCAAAACCAAGGACGAATCAACCCTTGAGCTGTTTCTAAGCCAGCTTGAGGCCTTCTTCACCAACCTGACCATTGAAACATATTGTCACAAGCACAGACTTCAGGTCGAGATCGGCGGCGCGCTGGTAACCACAGGATTGAGCGCCTATTCGGCCATTCAGGAAGCACTTGCAACATCCAAGAAGTACGTATGAAGACCAACAACTCCTCCCTGCATCTTTCCATCGGCCTTTTTGTCATCGTGGGCCTCGCCTGCACGGCCTATCTGGCCATGACCCTCGCGAACACGACGTTTTTCGCCGGTGACTCCTACGAGGTCACGGCCAAATTCACGGCCGTGAACGGACTCAGGGCCGGCAGCAACGTGGAAATTTCCGGCGTGTCGGTGGGCAAGGTTTCAAGCATCTCCTTGGACCAGACCCTTTACCAGGCCGTAATTACCATGAACATCGACAATTCCGTGGGCATTCCCGTCGACTCCACGGCCGCAATCAAGACAAGCGGACTCATCGGTGACAAGTACGTGAGCATCATCCCCGGTGCCGACGACTCGCTCCTGAAAGACAAGGAGATCCTCATGGATACACAGGCGGCCCTCGATATTGAGGAAATGATTTCAAAATATGTATTTGGAAGTGTCGACAAATGAGAATTCTGTTCCTTTTCCTTATCATGCTTCTTCCTGCTCCGGCCGTGTCGCAGGACAACCCGACAAGCTACATCCGCGCCAACGTCGACAAGGTGGTAAACATCCTGACGTCTCCGGAATACGAGGCGGAAACAAACAAAACCGAGCAATTGCGTCAGATCGAAGCCGTGGTCGACAATTTTTTTGACGCCGAAGAGCTCTCCAAGCGCTCTCTTGGTCAATACTGGAGAATCTTCACTCCCGAACAGAAGCAGGAGTTTCAGCCCCTGTTCCTGAAACTCATCAAGCAGGTCTACCTCAAGAAATCCATCACCTACAATGACGAGGTCGTGAATTACAACCAGGAGATCATCAAGTCGGACACCCTGGCCGAAGTCCATACCACCGTTACTTCCCCCGACCTGAACATTCCGATCATCTACTACATGATCAGAAAAGACGTTTCATGGAAGGTCTACGACGTCTCGGTTGAGAATGTGAGCCTCATCAAAAACTACCGCTCCCAATTCCGGAGCATCCTGCAAAACAATTCGCCCGACAAACTCATTGCCACTTTGAGGGACAAAACCAATGAATAAGCGCCTTCTCCTGCTCTGTCTGGCCTTGTGCATGATCCTGCTCCAGGGATGCGCCGGCAAGAAATCCAGCCCTTCCATGAACCAAGACGTAGCGGCAGGTCAGGAATACGAAGAAACTTACGGGGAAGAAGAAAACGGCCCTTACCCCGACCAGCTGGAAGGCTTCAACCGTGGAGTATTTTCCTTCAACGACGGTTTCATCACCTACGTGTTCACACCCATCGACACGGTCTACACCGGATTTTTCCCGCCGGACATCCGCGCCGGGTTCGGCAACTTCTACCGCAATCTCGGGTACCCCGTGCGTCTCATCAACGCCCTCTTGCAGTTCAAGTTCGACAAGATGGCCAAGGAGACCGCGTCCTTTGCCCTGAACACGTTTTTCGGCGTGGGCGGCCTTTTCAACATCACCCACAACATGCCGAGCCTGCAATCATCCCCCGAGGATTTCAGCCAGACCCTGGCCTTTTACGGCCTGGACTCCGGCACGTATCTGGTGCTGCCAATCCTTGGGCCGACCACTCTGCGTGATGCAGTGGGCTCCGTCGCGGACTCCTTTGCTCATCCCCTCTCCTTCGTGACCCCGGACAGCGCGAAATACGCACTGATCGGACATGACAGGGCCAACTCGGCCTCGGCCAAGCTCCCAGCCTACAAGAGCATCAAGGAGGAATCCTTCGACCACTACACGAGCATGAAGGATGTCTATTTCCAGTACAGAATAGGCCTGGAGAAAGAATAAAGTCGGCTCTCATGTGACAATGAGGTCACACGTCACGCGTGACCTTGACTTTCACGGGTCCGGAATATCTTGATTGAGATGATCAATTGACCATAAATCCCGACACGAACCTGGAGGAAACATGTCCGACAAGAAAAAACTCGTTAGCGTAGAAGAAACCCGCCTGGCCTACATGGCCGGGATGCTGCTCAAGGAAATCGCGGACGGCCTGTCCAAACGCAAGTTCGAATTCAAGACCGCTGACGGCCCCGTTACGGTGACCGTGCCCAAGGATGTGGATATCGAGTACAGCGTGGTGCAGAAAGACAAGGAAGGCGAAACCAAGACCAAGCTTGAAATCGAGATTTCCTGGTAATCCTGAACGAAACAAGCGTTCGGATAAATGACCTGACTCAAGAACTTTGCCCCCCGCCGAAGATTTCGGTGGGGGGGCTTTGCTTTTGCTGCCTGCGCGATCCGGGACCTTGTGCCCGTTCGACCAAGACCGCGTGACCTCCCTTGACGAGGTCAACGCGGTGTGGAGGGACGCTGCTTCCCGAGCGTCACATGAGCGATGGCAGGAAGGTCACTATCTGGGGGATGAAAAACAGGATGGCGATGCCGATGACCGTGGCCACCAGGAAGGGATAGATGCCGCGAAAAATGGATTCCAGGCTGATGTTCTGTTTCATGGCCGTGGTCACGCCGTAGACCACGTAGACGTTGATGCCCACGGGCGGCGTGATGACCCCCATTTCCGTGACCAGCACGATGATGACCCCGAACCAGATGGGATCGTAGCCAAGGTTCATGACCACTGGATAGAAGACCGGGACGGTCAGCATGATCATGGCCAGGGAGTCCATGAAGCATCCGCCGAGAAAATAGATGAACACGATGATGGCCATGACCGCCAGCGCGGGAATTTCAAGACCGCCGATGTAGCTCGCCGTGGTGAAGGGGATGCGGGTCACGGCCAGGAATTTCCCGAAAACCACGGCTCCGGCAACCAGGAAAAGAATCATGCACGAGGTGCGCAAAGTCTCTTCCAGGGACTTGAAAATCAGCCGCACGTTCAGCTGACGCCGTACCAGTCCCAGCACCAACACGCTAAAAGCGCCCACGGACGCAGCTTCGGTGGGGGTGAACCAGCCCTTGAAAAGCCCGGCCAGGACAACGGCGAAAATGATGATCGTATCGATGAGACCGGTCAATGATTTGATTCGTCTGCGCCATGAAAAGTGCTCGGCTGCGGGCCCGAAATCAGGATGGCGGCGGCACGTGATCCAAATCGCACACAGAAACAGCCCAGTCAGTATGAAGGCAGGCAGGATGCCGGCGACGAAAAGCCGTCCGATGGATTGTTCCGTGAGCACGCCGTAAATGATCAGCACCACGCTCGGCGGCATGATCATTCCAAGCCCACCACCCGCAGCCACCGCTCCCGCCGCCAGGCGATCGCGATACCCAAAACGCTTCATTTCCGGGATGGCCACAGTGGCCATGGTCGCGGCCGTGGCCGGACTGGATCCGCAAACTGCGCCAAAGGCGGTGCAGGCCGAAACCGTGGCCATGGCCAGTCCGCCTCGGATGTGTCCGAAAAAATGGTAGGTAGTCGTGAAAAGACGCCTGCTTATGCCTGCGTTGAAGGCCAGTTGCCCCATGAGAATGAAAAGGGGAATGGTCGTCAGGTCGTAGGAGACAAAAACCTCGTACATGCTGCGGCTGAGCATGTTCAACCCGCCCTGAACGGAAGTCAGCACGGAAAATCCCACAAAGCCGACCACACCCATGACAAAAGCCACGGGCATGCGCGTGGCGAAAAGCAGGAGCATGATCGCTATGCCCAAAAATCCGATTCCGGCCGGGCTCATGAGTTTCTCCTTTGCAGCACGAATTGCAGAAGGTCGACGAACATGGTCAGGGTTGCCACGGCGAAGCATGCGCCAAGCGCGTACAGGAAGAGATACTCGGGCAAACCCAGATTCATGGAAACCTCACCGGAAAGATGTTTGTCCCGGGCATACGCCAACATCATAACCGTAACTGTGGCGAAAAAAATGACGGACAGGGTTTCGCGGAACAGTTTGAGCCGACGGCGCACCTTGGTGGACATGAGCTGCACGAAGACCTCCACCCCGATGTGCGAGCGATGTGAATGCGCGTACGGCAGGGAGAGCCCCAACGCCAGAACGGCCAGAAAGGTGACGATCTCCTCGGAGCCGAAAATGGGGCTGCGATTCAACCTGCCTGTAATATCGGCCACGGTCAGCAGCGCCATTCCCAGAAGACACAGGCATCCGCCGATGCGCATCACGCTTCCGATACGTGCCAGAATTTTTTCAACGATCTCCACAAGCATTCTCCAGACTACATGACGCAGGGGCAGGAGCCTTGCGGCTCGTGCCCCTGCAACACCTTGATATTTTGAAGACTATTTCAAGTTGGCGCGCATGAAATCAAGCACGGCCTTGCCGTCCGCTCCGGCCTTGGCGCATTCGGCCTCGTATTCACCGAAGATGGGCTCCATGGCCTTGGTCCAGCGTTCGGCCTCGGCCGGTTCCAGGGTGACCACGGCGTTGCCCTCCTGGGCCAGGAAAAATTCCAGGCCTTCCTTGTCGCTGTCATCCCAGGCTTTTCCGTGCCTTGGAATCCAGTCCTGGCTGACCTCGGTCATCGCTTTTTGCACCTCGGGGGAGAGTGAAACCCAGACATCCTTGTTGATGACCACAAAAAAAGTGGTCGTGTAGGCCACGGCGGTGGTGTCCGTTAAATAGTCGACGACTTCGCCCATCTTCCAGCCCTTGTTGGTCTCGACGGGATAGATTCCACCATTGACGACGCCCTTCTGGATGGACTGGTAGGAGTCGGGCATGGACATGGCCACCGGATTGCCGCCCAGGGCGGAGATGACGCTTGCGCTGTTGCCGGTGGCGCGGATCTTCATGCCCTTCAGCTCTTCCATGGAGATCACGGCCTTGCCGGCGGTATGCAATTTGCCCGGTCCATGCGCATGAAAATAAAGGACATGCACGTCGTCGAATTCCTTGGGCTTGAACTGGTCGTACACTGCGTTGGCCAGCGCCGTGGCTTGCACGCCGGTCGTGTAGCCCATGGGCAGATCCACTCCGGACAGGACCGGGAAACGCCCCTTGGTGTAACCGAGGGCGGACAGACCGATATCCGAGATGCGCTGCACCACGCCGTCATAGCAATCCTTGGGCTTGGTCAGGGTGCCTGCCGGATAGTAGTCGATGACGACCTGACCGTTCGAGCGGGCCTCGACCTCGCGGCACCACTCCTCGGCCAGAATCGACTGGATGTGGGTCGGCGGGAAGAAGTTGCTGTAGGACAGCTTGGCGGGTCCCGCGGCGATGGCCTGCGCCGAAAATCCCAGAACGACGAAAGCCAGGGTCGCGACTCGTAAGAACAGCCTCATGACAATAATCCTCCGTGTGAAAAGTAAGACCGCGCACCATGCGCGAGCCTGATTATTCCTGGGTATCCAGGGCGTTGGCCAGAGCGAGTTTCATGGCTGCCCGGCGAAAATCCTTGCGGTCGATGGTCCCCGTCCCGAGCAGGGAATGGATCAGAAATCCCTCGAACAGGGCCGTGTTCAGGGCGCCGATCTTGCGCGCCGGATAACCGCTGCGCACATACGGCGCGACAATGTCATCAAAAATTTCGTTGGAGAGACGATACAGGGACTGGTTGAGCTGCGCGCGCAGATCCTCGTTGCGGGAGGCATGGATGGTGAATTCGAGAAAGATCGAACTCCAGTTGCGGTCATCGATCATGGTCACCAGAAAATCGAGGATACGGTCCATGACCTCTTCAAGGCTGCGCGCATCCTGCAACGCGGCATCGCGCATGGCGCGGTAGGACTGCATCTTGATGGCGATGATGGCCAGCATGATCTCGTCCTTGCTTTGCCAGTGCCGATAGAAATTACCCTTGGCATAGCCTGCGTCCGAAGTGATCTCGGCCACAGTGGTAGCGACAAAGCCCTTGGCGGCGAAAAGTTTTTCCGCCGAATCGAGCAGCTCGCGCTGGGTCTGGAGTGATTTTTCCTGCTGTTTTCTGGCCACTAGGCTTCCTTTTTTGGACAATGGTCATAAAGTGACCCAAAGTCATTTTGTGACCAAGTATTCTTGTAGCCCGAATCTGTCAAGCGCCCACCACCGAGGAGGATTTCTTGACAGCCCCCTGGGCCCCGACTAGCGTCTTTTCCACTTCGGATACCTTAGGGTGTAAAAGGGAATCCCGTGCAAATCGGGAGCGGACCCGCCGCCGTAAGTTTCAAAAGCCATCCTCCACGCTGTCCACTGGGATCAATCCTGGGAAGGACGAGGATTGGTGAAACGAGCCGGAAGACCTGTCCGAGGTCCAACCACAGTTTGTGCTGCCTGCAACGGGGGATTTTTGCGGGCCGCGCCCTTGGACGTCAGTCCTTTTCTCTTCTCACTGCCCCCGCCAAACCTGGAGGTCTCATGTTCAAAGCCTCGCATGTTTGCGGACTCTTTCTGTTCATTTTTCTGCTCGCCCTGTGCGGCCCGGCCCTGGCCGGACACAGGGAGCGGCCGCCCAAAAAGGGAATCCTGCTGGTGGCCTTCGGCACGACCGTGCCCGAAGCGCGCAGCGCCCTGGATCACCTCGGAGAGAAAGCGCGGCTGCGCTTTCCCGGCATTGAAATCCGCTGGGCCTATTCTTCGCGCATCGTGCGCGAGAAACTTGCCGCCCAGGGTCAGGACTTCGATTCTCCGGCCATGGCCCTGGCGCGGATGATGGACGACGGCTTCACGCACGTGGCGGTACAGTCCCTGCACACCATCCCGGGAGAGGAATTCCACGGCCTGCAACGCACGGTACAGGCTTTTTCCGGCCTGCCCAAGGGCATGGACAGCGTGGTCCTGGGCCTGCCGCTGCTGGCCGAACCCGCCGACGTCGAAGCCTGCGCCTCGGCCATCATGGCCAGTCTCCCGGCGGAACGAAACGCGGGCGAAGCCGTCGTCCTGCTGGGCCACGGCACCCACCACCCGGCAAACATCTATTATCCAGGCCTCCAGTACTCCCTGAACCGACACGACCCGCTGGTCCTGATCGGCACCGTCGAAGGCACGCCGTCCCTGGACGACGTGCGGCAGGTTCTGAAAGACCGCAAGATCTCAACTGTCTATCTTGCGCCCTTCATGGCCGTGGCTGGGGACCATGCACTGAACGACATGGCCGGAGACGAGGAAGACTCCTGGAAATCCGTGCTCACCTCCGACGGCCTGACCTGCATTCCGGTCCTGCGCGGAACGGCCCAGATCCCGGCCTTCGTCGACATCTGGCTGGACCATCTACAGGCGGCGCTGGAGCGCCTGCCCTAGCCCCATGAACGACAGGCGACACACAAGGGCATGGCTGGCCATGGCGGCGGCCGTGCCCCTTTCCATCTATGCAGCCCTTTTTTTCGGGTCCTACCCCCTGCCCGCCGAGGCCATCCACAACGCCCTCGCGGCCATGCTCCATGGCCAGATCGAGAGTCAGGAACTGGTCATCGTGCGCGACATCCGTCTGGGCCGCATCCTGCTTTCGTTCCTGACCGGCGCTGCATTGGCCGTATCCGGCGGCGTTTTCCAGGGCCTGCTGCGCAACCCTCTGGCCGACCCGTTCACCCTCGGGATATCCAGCGGCGCGGCCTGCGGCGCGGCCCTGGCTCTGGGCATGGGATGGACCGTGGCGGGGCTTTCGACCCTCCCGCTGGCCGCGCTTGGCGGAGCGTTCGCGGCCATGACCCTGGTCCTGGCCATGAGCAGACTGGCCGGAGACTTCTCCCGCGAGAGCCTTGTTCTGGGTGGGATCGTCGTCTCCACTTTTCTCGGCGCAGCCATCGCCCTCATCAAGTCATTGAACGAAGAGTCGGTGGCGGCCATCGTGTTCTGGATCATGGGCAGCTTCCAGGGGCGGGGGTTCGAGCACGTGGGGCTCATGCTGCCGTACATGATCGCAGGCTCCGCCCTGGTCCTTTTTCTGGCCCGGGAGCTCGACATCCTGGGCCTCGGGTCCGAGCAGGCGGCACAGGTCGGCGTGTCCGTGGGACGGGCGCGCATCGGCCTGCTCATCGGTGCCGGAATGCTGACCGCCGCGGCAGTCAGCGTCTCCGGCATCATCGGCTTCGTCGGCCTTGTGGTGCCCCATCTGGTGCGCATGCTCATCGGACCGGACTCAAGGCCCCTGCTTCTTTTTTCGGCCCTGGGCGGAGGAATCCTGCTGCTCTGGTCCGACGTTCTGGCCCGCACCATTCTCTCCCACGGAGCGGAATTGCCCGTGGGCGTGGTCACAGCCCTGTTCGGAGGCCCCTTCTTCTGCCTGATCATGGCCAGGGGACGCAGGCCGTGAGCACACCAATGATCGACATCCGGAACCTGAGCGCAGGCTACAAGGGACAACCCGTGCTGCGCGGCATCTCCCTTAACGTCGGGGAAGGCGAGTTCACGGGCATTCTCGGTCCCAACGGCAGCGGCAAGACGACCCTCATCCGCGCCCTGTCCGGAGTCCTGCCTTACGCTTCCGGCAGCATCCACATCGCGGGCCATGACGTACGTGCCCTTTCGGCCAAGGCCCGGGCCCGGCATTGCGCCACCGTGGCCCAGAAAAACCCGGGACTTTCCGGGGTGCGCGCCATGTCACTGGTGCTCATGGGGCGCTACCCTCATATTTCATTCCTTGGCGGCTACTCCAGGCACGACTACCTGCGCGTGCAGGCGGCCATGGAGGAGACAAGCTGTCTCGATCTTGCCGAGCGCAGCACCGAAGCGCTCTCCGGCGGAGAGCTGCAGCGAGTCATCACGGCCAAGGCCCTGGCCCAGGACACCAGACTCCTGCTGCTGGACGAGGCCGCGTCCAACCTCGACGTGGCCCGGACCATGGATCTCTACGAGCTGCTGCGAATCAAAAATGCCGCCGGACTGACAATCCTGACCGTGGCCCACGACCTGAATCTTGCCGCCCTCTATTGCCAGCGACTGGTCTTTCTGAAAAACGGTTCCGTCGCGGCCGATGGACCGACCCGCGAAATTTTCACGGCCCAAACCTTGAGTGACATATATGAAACACCCCTCGCCGTGGCGGAGCATCCCCTCACCGGGACTCCCCAAGCTTATCTGGTGCCTCGTGCTTAACCTTTTCCTGTTTCAGGCGGCAGCGGGCGCAACCTCCCTGGACGGGATCTCCGTCATGGACGATGAAGGCCGCCGGATACGCCTCGATGCGCCCGCGACCCGGATCATCGCCCTCTACGGCGCGTTCAACGAGATCCTGGCCGACATGGGCCGCGAAAACCTGCTCATCGCCCGCACCGCCAGTGACGACCTGCCCCCGTCCATCGCCGGCAAGCCGTCCATCGGAACACATTTGCGGCCCAACGCGGAGCTGATCATCGGCCTTGCGCCGGATCTTGTCCTGCAGCTCGGCGGCCGGGGCGAGGCCATGGAGCCGGTGCGCTTTCTGGAAAAACGGGGCCTCAAGGTCGCGGTCTTCGATCTTGAGAATTTCGACCAGCTATTTTCCGTCATGGAGCGCCTCGGCACTCTGACCGCGAGCACGGATCAGGCCACGGAACGCATCCACTTCATGCGCTCGGAACTTGCGCGCATCGAAGCCCAAAACCGCCCACCCCGACCTAAAATCTTCTTCGAGGCTCGCTACCCCACGCTCCTGGCGGCAGGACAGGGCTCCATGGCGTCGGAGATAATTTTCAAGGCCGGCGGGGAAAACTGCGTCGCCGCCCCGGACAAGCTCGTGCGCCTGGGTGAAGAGGAGCTCCTGCGCCTCGCCCCCGACATCTACCTCATGCAGGCGGGGCCCATGAACCCGAGCCCCGTACCCATGACCGATCGCAGCCTCTTTCGCACCCTGGACTGCGTGAACTCCGGCCAGGTCCATGTCGTGGATCAGAAGGTCTTTTCCCGACCCGGCCCGCGCAGCCTTGAGGCCGTGCGCCAACTCTCAAACATCATTTCAAACTGGAAAAAGGAGGTCCGACCATGAGCGGCCATCTCTACGGCATCGGCGTTGGACCAGGAGACCCGGAACTCTTGACCATCAAAGCGGCGGGAATCCTTGGCCGCGTGGACGTCATCCTCGCGGCGTCCTCGACCAAGAACGACGACTCACTGGCGCTGGACATCGCACGTCCCCATTTGAAGCCGGACGCGCGCGTCATCCGCCTGGGCTTTCCCATGAGCCGCGACGAGGGCACCCTGCAATCCGCCTGGGAGGAAAACGCCCGTCTGGTTCTCCATGAACTTGCCGAAGGACACGACGCGGCCTTTTTGACCCTGGGCGACCCGCTGCTCTATTCGACCTTCGCCTACCTGCTGCGCACCCTGCGCGGCCTGGCCCCGGAGCAGGCCGTGACGGTAGTTCCCGGCATAACATCCTTTCAGGCCGTGGCGGCGGCCACTGAGACCGTGCTGGCCGAAAGCGCCCAGAACCTGCTCATCCTGCCCGGCATCCGCGACGCCGCCGATCTGCGCAGGAGCCTGGAGAGTGCTGACAATGCCGTCATCCTCAAGGCCTACACGAACTTTTCTGCCATCCGCGAAGAACTGCGCAATTTTCCGACCCCGACCCATTGCGTTTTTGCGTCAAGAATGGGCATGAAGGAACAGTTCATTACGCGCAGCCTGGACGAGGCGCCGGACAATCCGACCTATCTCTCGCTCATGCTGCTGACCAAAAACGACTCACTTTGAACCAAGGATAAGTTTATGCCCAAAGCCATCGTCATTGCCGGAACTTCCAGCGGGTGCGGAAAAACTTCCGTCACTCTCGGCCTGATGAAAGCTTTCGCCCGCAAGGGCCTGGTGGTGCAGGGCTTCAAGTCCGGCCCGGATTTCATCGATCCCGGACTGCACCGCCTGGCCTCGGGCCTGCCCAGCCACAACCTGGACGGCTGGATGCTCTCGGCCGATGAGATCCATCGCATCTTCCGACGCAACCACGAAGGTTGCGACATCTCCATCATCGAAGGAGCCATGGGCCTCTTCGACGGCATCGGTGCCGTCAGCGAGGAAGGCTCGGCCGCGCAGCTGGCCAAGATTCTGGGCGTGCCCGTGATGCTGGTGGTCAACGCCCGGGGCATGGCCCGATCGGCGGCGGCCCTGGTCAAGGGCTACGCCCAGTTCGACCCGGACCTGCGCCTCGACTCCGTGCTCTTCAACATGACCGGCAGCCCCACCCACGGACAGATTCTGGCCCAGGCCATGGATAACCAGGGCGTGCGGGTGCTGGGCAGCCTGCAACGCCAGGCCGATCTGCCCCTGCCCTCGCGGCATCTCGGGCTGGTCACCGCCGAAGACCTGGACCGCCGCGAGGAGCGCCTGAACGCACTGGCCGACTGGGTCGAAAAATCCATTGATCTGGACGCCTTGCTGGAGGCCCTGCCCGAATATTCGCTGCCGTCCCTTAGCGATGGCGGGGTCAGGATGCCGGAAATCCGCATCGGATACGCCCGCGACCGCGCCTTCTGCTTCTACTATGAGGAAAACCTGCGCATGCTGCGTCAGGCCGGGGCCGAGCTGGTGCCCTTCTCGCCGCTGCACGACACGAACCTGCCCCCGGCCCTCAAAGGGTTGTATCTGGGCGGAGGCTATCCGGAACTGCACGCGGCGGAGCTTGCCGCCAACACGGTCATGCTCGGCAAAGTCCGCGATTTCTGCGCCAGCGGCAAACCGGTCTACGCGGAATGCGGCGGCTTCATGTACCTGATGCGCTCCCTGCGCACTCGCTCGGGACAGGAACATGACATGGCCGAGGTCTTTGATTTTTCCTGCTCCATGGAAAACCGTCATCAGGCGCTGGGATACCGCGAAATCAGGCTCACCGCCCCCACTGCGCTGGGCGCTCCCGGAGCACAGGCCAGAGGTCATGAATTCCACTATTCGCACATGAGCGGCAGCGACCCGGCCGCCGCCCAAGTCTACGAGGTTCATGACCGCTGCGGAAAGACCAATGCAAGCGGCGGATACCAAAAGGGCAACTGCCTCGGATCCTACGTGCATCTGCATTTCGGCTCCAATCCGGACATGGCCGCCCATTTCGCCGGAGTCTGCGGGGCATGACCCTGCGCCATGGCTTCACCACTGGCACGGCGGCTTCCGCTGCCGCCAAGGCTGCGGCCACGCATCTGCTCACGGGCCGCGCCCTTGAGCGTGTCGAGGTGCCGCTGCCCATTGGCGAACGCATGAGCATCGCCATCCTTGAGAGCCGGATCGACGGAGACGCTGTCATGGCCGCCGTGGTCAAGGACGCAGGCGACGACCCGGACGTGACGCACCGCGCCGTGATCCGCGCGCGGGTGCAACGCGGCGCAGGATCAGGCGTGACCTTGCGCGGCGGGTCCGGCGTGGGCGTCGTAACCCGGCCCGGCCTGCCCGTTGCCATCGGCATGCCAGCCATCAATCCCGTGCCCCGCGAGCAGATCACCAAGTCCGTGACCGAGGCGCTGGACGACGCCCTTGCCCCGGGCGCCAGCGAAAGCATTGGCCTTGAGGTCGAAATCCGCGTGGACCGAGGGGAAGAATTGGCCCGCAAGACCTTCAATCCGCGCCTGGGCATTATCGGGGGAATCTCCATCCTCGGCACCCGGGGCACGGTCAAGCCTTTCAGTAACGCGGCCTATCAGGCCACCATCCGCCAATGTCTGGATGTCATGCAAGCCTGCGGGGTGACCACACCCTGTCTGACCACGGGCGGACGCAGCGAACGCTTCCTGCGTCAGGCCCGCCCGCAGACACCGGAAACGGCCTGTGTCCAGGTGGCCGATTTTTTTTCCTACAGCATGCGCGAAGTCGGTCGGCGCGGATTTGGCTCCGTGCTCTGGGGCGTCTTTTTCGGCAAGCTGGTCAAACAGGCCCAGGGACACCGCTACACCCACGCCCGCAGCGCGGAGCTTGACCTTGGCATTCTGGCGAGCTGGTGCGCGGATTGCGGCTTCGACCAACATGTCTGCCGGGAGGTCGCAGGCGCCAACACGGCCATGCAGGCCCTGGAACTGCTGTCCCCCATGCCCCGGAGCAAGGCGCTCTTCACTCTGCTTACAAACAAGGCCGCCGACGCCGCCCGCACCTTTTGCGGCCGCGATCTGCGCGTGGACTACATGCTCTTCGATTTCACCGGTCAAATCCTGCACCAAACCCGGGAGGCCGCATGATCCACGTCATCGGTCTGGGTTTGTCCAGCGAGCAGCGCTGCCCCCGAATCATGGAACTGATCCGGGAGGCGGACCTTGTGGCTTCGGGAAAACGTCTTCTGGATGACTTGGAAATCGCCGAAAATCGCCGTCTGCTCCTGACCGGCATGGACGCATTCGCAGCCGCCATCCGCGCACGGGCTGAAAGTGCAAGCGTCTGCGTGCTGGCCGACGGCGACCCCCTGCTCTACGGCCTTGGCGCGAGCCTGCTGCGCTACTTCGCCCCTGGCGAGCTGACATTTCATCCCAATGTCTCGGCCATGCAGACAGCATGCGCCCGTTTCGGCCTGCCCTGGCACAACTGCCGGACCTTGTCCCTGCACGGCCGCGAAGACCTGACCCCGCTCTTTGCGGCCCTGACGCACGACAACCTGATGGCTCTGTACACGGACCAGAAGCACAGCCCCGACGCCATCGCCAGACTTTTGCTGGAACGCGGCGTCACGGGCTGGCGCATGAACGTGGCCGAGGCTCTGGGCGGCCCCGAAGAAAAGCTGAGCACCCTCGCCCTGACCGAGGCCGCTCAATGTACCTGGCACGCCCTGAGCATTGTTGTCCTCGAACGCACGGGGAACCCTGCCCTACCCCTCAGGCTGGGTCTTGATGAAGACGCGCTGACCCACAACGACGGGCTCATGACCAAGCAGCCCGTGCGCGCCTTTGCCCTGTCCCTGTTGCGCCTGCCTCCGGACGCCTTCATGTGGGATCTGGGAGCAGGCAGCGGAGCCGTAAGCCTGGAGGCCGCGCGGCTCCTTGGCAAGGGGCGCGTGGTTGCGGTGGAGCGTCAGGCGGAACGGGTGCGGCACATCAGGGAAAATGTGGAACGCACAGGGGCTTGGCTGGTGGAGGTGGTACACGGCAGTTTGGAGGAGTTTTTGGGGAATGGGAATTTTGGGGATTATGGGAAGAATAGGAATTATAGGACCTATGGGTCGTATGGGACCTATGAAAAGGCAGCCGAAGCGCAGGATGGCCATGCAGCGTGCCCTAAACATACGTCCTATAGGCCCCATATGTCCCATTCTTCCTATTCTTCCCATTCTTCCCATTCTTCCGCCCCCACCCACATTTTCATCGGTGGCGGGGCCTCGGCCCCCGTTCTTGCGCAGTGCGCCGCCCTGCTTTCTTCCGGCGGGCGCATGGTGATCGCCGCAGTGTTGCTCTCCACCCTGGAGACCGCACGCACTGTCTTTCAAGAACTGGGCTGGCCCTTGAAGGTGCATCAGCTCATGCACCACGCCGGGTCCCCCCTGGCTGGCGACCTGCGGCTTACCCCGTCCAACCCCGTATTTCTTCTGGAAACCCAAAAACCTTCAAGCGACACATGAATATTTCCCCTCAGGTTTATTTTATCGGCGCAGGTCCCGGAGATCCGGACCTGATCACGGTGCGCGGCCGGGACCTTGTCGAACGGGCGGATCTGGTGCTCTATGCCGGTTCTCTTGTGCCCGCCGAGGTGGTGGGCTGCGCCCGGCCCGGAGCCGTGGTCGCGGATTCGGCGGGCATGAGCCTCGAACAGACCCATTCCCTGATGCTTGAGACGGCGCGCAAGGGCGGAATCGTGGCGCGGGTGCACACCGGCGATCCGTCCCTTTTCGGCTCCGTGCGCGAACAGATCGCGCTGCTGGACCGTGACGGCGTGCCCTGGACCATCATCCCCGGCGTGACCGCCGCCTTTGCCGCAGCGGCCAGGGCCGGAGTGTCGTTCACCGTGCCCGAGACCACTCAGAGCCTCATCATCACCCGCCTGCACGGCCGCACCCCGGTCCCGGAATCAGAAAGGCTGAGCGAACTGGCGCGGCACGGCTCGTCCGTGGCCGTGTATCTTTCAGCGGACAAGGCCGGGGATCTGGCCGATCAATTGCGTCAAGCCGGATCGCCGGAGAACACGGTCATCGTCATCGGGCACAAGGTTGGCCATCCCGGGGAAAAAATCATCCGCACCACCCTTTCGGAACTCGAAGAAAGCGTACAGGCTGCCAACATCACCCGTCAGGCCGTATTTCTGGTCCTGCCCGGAGAGACCGCGCCGCAGATCCAGTCCAGGCTCTATGACGCCTCGTTCGGCCACGGATTTCGCGAGGCCCGGCGCCCCCGAACCTGGCCACGCATGGCCATCTACGCCATGACCAGCCAGGGCCTTAGCCTGGCCCGGCGCATCGCCGCCATGGCCCCGGCCGATCTTTTCGCCACCGTCCGTCTGGTCGAAGACCGCCCCGGCCATGACCGGGTGCAGGGCTTTGAACGCATCGCCGATCAGGTTCGGGTCAATTTCCCTCTCTACCACGCCCACGTTTTCGTTGCCGCCACCGGCATCGTGGTGCGAAGCATCGCACCCCTGCTCCAGTCCAAGACAACAGACCCGGCCGTGGTCGTCTGCGACCAGAACGGCGAACACGTGGTCAGCCTCCTGTCCGGCCATCTCGGCGGGGCCAACGACCTGGCCCGGCGCATCGCCGCCCACGTCGCGGGCCGTCCCGTCATCACCACCGCTACGGACACAGCCGGCAAGCCCGCCATCGACACCCTGGCCCAGGCCCGCGACTGCGCCATCGCGGATCCTTCCCGCCTGGCGGGGCTGAACAGCTTATTGGCCGAGGGCGGACGCGTCACGGTGCATGACCCGGAAAATCGTCTGGGCCTGTCCGGAAACGAGGATTTGAAAGATTCCTTCGAACTGGTGGAGGAAGCACAGGCGCAGGTGCTGGTCAGCTGGAAAAACGCCAAGGCCTCGGGCCTGGTCCTGCACCCGCGTTGCCTCTGCGCCGGAATCGGCTGTCGTCGGGGCGTCTCCCGCGAGGAAATCCTGGGGGCCCTGAACCACGTCATGACTCTGCATGGCCTGGCTTTAGACAGTCTGGCCGCGCTGGCCAGCGTTGAACTTAAAGCGGACGAAGAGGGGCTGCTGGAAGCGGCGCAGGAGCTCGGCCTGCCCCTTGAATTCTTTGAAGCGTCGATTCTCGATGAAACAGAAGTCCCCAACCCCTCGGAGCGGGTGCGGGAAAAAATAGGAGTGGGGAGCGTATGCGAAGCAGCAGCCATCCAGGCCGCCCTGAAATCAAGCCCGGCGGCGCGTCTCATAGTGCCGAAGACAATAAGCGGAAACGTGACGGTGGCCATATGCCTGGCCGGTTGACCGTGATCGGCCTTGGGCCCGGCAGCTCGGCGCTGCTCGCCCCCATGGCCCTGTCCTGTCTGATCCAGGCCGGAGCGGTTGTCGGCTATGACCGCTATATGGAGCTGGTCGATCCTGACCTGCTCAAGGGCAAGACCCTTTTTTCAAGCCCCATGAAGAAGGAAATGGAACGCACGGCCAAGGCCGTGGAATTCGCCCTGGCCGGACTCGACACGGTCGTGGTCTCCTCCGGGGACAGCGGCATCTACGGCATGGCCGGACTGGTCCTTGAATTTCTGGAACGCGAGGGGCTCCTGGACGTCGTCGAGCTTGAAGTCGTACCGGGCATCCCGGCCCTGTGTGCGGCGGCTGCGCTGCTCGGCGCCCCCCTCATGCACGACTTCGCCTCCATCTCCCTGTCCGATCTTTTGACTCCGCTGCCGACCATCATGAAGCGCATCCGCTGCGCGGTCGAAGGCGATTTCGTCATCGCCCTCTACAACCCCAAATCCCGCAAGCGCGATTCCTATCTTGGACAGGCTCTGGCCATCGCGACCGAGCATCGCGGCGAGGGCACTCCCGTTGGCTTCGTGCGCAACGCCTACCGCCCGGATCAGGACGTACGCGTCGCGACCCTTGGCACCTGCGATCCCGAGTGGGCCGACATGCTGACCACCGTCGTCATCGGCAACAGCGCGAGCCGCCTGGCCGGAAAGAAGATCCTCACCCCACGCGGCTATTTCGAAAAATACGGATAGCTGACTGTTGAAAAATTCAATATTCGCAGGCGTTCAAAAATGGTGAGATGCAAGGAAGCGAAAAAATTCAGGACGCGCGGTGTATTGCGCATTCATAAGCGGTCTGGATTTTTTCGCTGACGCAGCAGATCGCCGTTTTGGAGCGGCCTGATAGCGCGTCGTTCATCCTTCGGACTCAGGCTTCCGGCCCCGCCGAGACGCGCAAAAGGTCCCCCTTGAGCATCCACATCACGGTCGAGACCAGAAGATCCGCCGCCTCGGCCTTCTCGCGCAGGGCCGTCCAAGGTAGCGGACGCCGGGCCCAGACCAGCACCTTGCGCATGAGCTCAAGGTCGATCCTGTCTTCGATACCCGCATAGACCACGGGAAAATCCTGCCCCCTGTACACGGCCTGGCCAAGCTCCGTGGCCTCCAGCACATCCCCTTCCGCCAGACGCCGCGTCGGGTATCCGGCAAAAATCCGTCCGTGGCGCATGAGCAGCGGATGGCCGTCCCCGTCCGGCCTGGACGCGGGCGCTGCCGCCAGCCGCTCCCACAATTCCAGATAGCGCCCGATGATCCGGGACCAGTCAAAACCCAGGGCATGCTCCCGGGCCGCCCGACCCATGCCCTCACGCACGTCTTTGCTCAGCATGGCGTGCAGATGCCCGGCCAATTCGCCCACATCCACGGCCACGTCCTGAGCCAGCCACAGGTGATAGGTGCTGTCGTAGAGAAGCGGCGCCAGAAGCGAAATGTCGTCCACCTCGCCGCTGTCCAGAGTCGAAACCAGAAATCCCGTGAGCCCGTGACGAACCAGATCCCGGTAGCCGTCATAGTCCGAAGCGATGACGGGTTTTGAGGCGGCGGCCGCTTCCAGGATCGTTAGCCCGAAAGTCTCCTGCGGATTGTCGGCCAGGGACACGACCACGTCGGCGCGATGCAAGAGGGCCGTCCTGGTCGCGTCGTCGGGACAGCGCACGACAACAAGCTCAAGTCCGATATTGGCCGCCAGATTGGTCAGGGTGTGCGGCAGGGATGCGCCCTCGTCCGGGCTTCCGGCCAGGACCAGACAGACGTCCTCAAGCTTGGCCCCGCCTTGGCGCACACGCTGGAAAGCACGCAGCAAGGGCAAGAGATCCATCTTGGAATACGGGCTGATCCGTCCCGGCACCAGAAAAATGGTCTTCGACTCCGGCACGGCGGGCACGGCACCCGGTCCGGGAGCGTCAAATTCAGAGCACCACACGCCAAGGGGCACGACAGCCACCTGGGGCACCGGAGCGCCGAACGCCTCGCCGAGCATCGCCAGTTCCTCCCGCACGACATCGGCCCCGGCGCTTGAGGTAGCCACAATGCAGTCCCGCGACGTGTTTCCGCTCCAGACGTGCTGGGCGAAGGACTGGCCGTAACGCGCGTAGGACAGGGAGTGGGTCACGCCGGTGATGGGGAAGATTTCAAGGGCCAGCCTGTTCCTGGCCGCAGCCAGAAAACCCTGTGAGGTCAGACAGTCGGAAAGATGAAACACGTGGTATGGCGTCCGGGCCAGATGCTCGGGCAAGGCGGTGCGCGGCAGGATGCGGACTTTGCCAAGCGCCTGCGGACAGACGGACTGCACGTAGGTTTGCAGCGCCTCGCCGCTTTGCCGGTCCGCCAGAAAAAAATGATAGGCCGCGAAAGGATCGGCTTCAAGCAGGGCCCGCAGGAAACCGGTATTGGCAACCTTGCGTCCGATGATGGGACCGCCTTCGACAAATGGATCTAGTGTGCCCCAGACAGGGCCTAAGTGTTGCGCCATGCACAGCCAGAGCAATATCCGGGCCTGATGAACGTACTTTGAAAAGGGGGCAAGAGCAGGCGGAAAAATGAGTCGGAACACAAGACGGAGCCGTAGCGGCCACCTTTCGTCAGGCTTGGCAGCAAACTTGCTAAGTTCCAGGAAATCGTCAATTTTTCGTTCCCCTGGAGGACTTCATGGACACCCCGACCCGCCCTTGCCTGGGCCTGGCTTTAAGCCCCGAGCTTGCCTCCCAGCTGAAAGGGCACCTGCCCCGGACAAGCGTTCTTGAGAACCGCCTGCCCGGTTCGGCGCTGGAATTCATGAGCGAAAGAAGCCAGGGGGGGCTTGTCTTCGTGTCCGTTTCCACCTGGAAAGACCTGCCCGCGCAGGACAGGGAACGGTTGACCGCGCACAAGTCCTGGCAGTTCCTGCTCATCGCCGACAGACATGACCCGGAAGCTCTGGAGTTCATGTCTTCCGGGATATTCCTCACGCTCATGACCTGCCCCCTTGATGGGGAAAAAATTGCCCGCGCCCTGGAACAGGCGGAAGAAGTATCCAGCATGTATCAGGATATTTTCCTCATGGCGCGCGAAATCAGCCTCGAACGGGAACTCCTGGCCCGCAAGAACGAACAGCTGGCATTCCTCAACCAGCTGCTGACCAAGGCCAGCCAGACCCTTGATCCATCCGTCATCCTCTCCAACAGCGCCGAGGATCTGGCGCTGCTCCTCGATGTCCGTTCCGTGCTCGGCATCTTCTGGAGCGAGAACAAGGGCCAGACCGAGGCGGAACTCTTTCTGCCGGAAAACCTCACGAACACGAGCCAGGCGGAATGGATCAACCATCTGCTGAGCCTGGCCACCCGCCTCGGCAAGCACGAGGTGCGCGGCTATCAGGTCTCGCTCCTGCAACACAAGGACGACGCTGAGGAGAGCCAGCCAGAGCTCGACCAGCTCATCACCCTGCCTCTGTCCCTGGGGCCGGAACCCTTTGGCGCCCTGGTCATCTGTTCGCGCGAGGCGTCGGCCCTCGGGCAGGATCGTCTGCGCATCCTCGGCTCGGCCGCCAACCATCTGGCCCTGGCCATGCGCAACAGCCTCGAATTTCGCAAGACCAAGGCCCGGGCTGACCATGACGGTCTGACGCGCATCTCCAATCGTCATCATTTTGACACTCGTCTGCGCGAAGAAATGAAACGCCACCAGCGCCATCAGGACGAACTCAGCCTGATGATGATCGATCTCGATTATTTCAAGTCCGTCAACGACACCTACGGACATCAGGCCGGAGACTTGGTGCTGCGGGAAGTGGGCAAGATACTGCACAATACCCTGCGCGAATCCGATTTCCCCGCCCGCTACGGCGGCGAGGAGTTCGTTGTGATTCTGCCGCAGACCCGGGAAGAGCAGGCCTGGATTCTGGCCGAACGTCTGCGCGCCCAGATCGGCCAGACCGTGTTCCGCTTCCAGAAGAAGCGCTTCCGGGTCACGGTGTCCATCGGCATCGCGGGGCTCAAGCCCGGCGCCCTGACCCCGCCGGAGGGCCTGATCCACAACGCCGACCTGGCCTTGTATCTGGCCAAAACCAGCGGCCGCAACATGGTCTGCTGCTCGGCCATCGAAGAATGCGAGGCTGATCAACTGGGCTGAAACCGCTGGCGCCGACCTCGGCAACACCAACAGAAAAACCGCATGAGGCAGCCCCCATGCGGTTTTTTTATTGTGCGAGAATCCCCGGCTATTTCAGAGCGAAAGGCAGCCAGGTGGAGATGACCGGGATATAGGTAACCATGAGCAGGCAGACGAAGAGCAACAGCAGAAAAGGCATGACCGCCCGGGCGATATAGGTCAGGGGCTTCTTGGTGATGCCCATGGCCACGAACAGGTTCAGGCCGAAGGGAAAGGTCAGGAATCCGATCTCCACGTTGACGATCATCATGATTCCCCAGGCCACGGGATCGATGTCGAAGTGGGCCAGCATGGGCAGAAAGATGGGCGTCAGGACCAGGATCGAGGTCACGATGTCCATGACGCACCCGACCGCAAGCAACAGAATGTTGACCAGAAACAGAAACACGTACTTGTTGCTGATGTGTGCGCCGATGAACTCGGCGGCCTGCACCGGAAGCTGCTCCCGGGTCAGCAGCCAGATGAAGGGCATGGCGCAGGCGATGATGAAGAGCAGAGCCGATGAGAGCACGGCGCTCTTGACCAGGATGACCCGCAACTTTTCCCAGGTCAGGGACCTGTAGATGAAGGTCTCGACCAGCAGGGCGTAGACCACGGACACGCCCGCCGCCTCCGTGGGCGTGAAGATGCCGGAATAGATGCCCCCGAGCACGATGAGCGGCATGGCCAGCCCCCAGGACGCCCGCCCGAGGATGCGCAGGGTTTCGCCCAAAGAATGCGATGATGTCGCGCCCCAGTTGAAACGCCTGGCCATGTACACGGCAAAGGCCCCGAAAATGATCACCCGAATCACGCCCGGAACAACGCCGGCCATGAACATGTCGCTGACCGAGGTGTTGCCCACCAGGGAATAGAGGACCATGGGGATGGACGGTGGAATGAGAATGCCGAGGGTCCCGGCGCTGGTGATGAGGCCGATGCTGAATTTTTCGCTGTAGCCCGAACGGATCAGGGCCGGAATCATGATGCTGCCCACGGCGATGACCGTGGCCGGGCTCGACCCCGAGATGGCCGCGAAAAACATGCAGGTCAGAATCCCGGCCAGGGCCAGCCCGCCGCGAAAGCGCCCGACGCAGGCGTCCATGGACTGGACCAGATAATGGGCGATGCGCCCCTCGGCCATGATGTTTCCGGCCAGAATGAAAAAAGGAATGGACAGCAGCAGAAAATTGTCCAGCCCGCGAAAAAGCTGCTGCACCAGCGCGGTCAGGGGAACGTTCAGAAAGAAACTGACGGCCCCGGCCGTGGTCGCAAGGACGACAATGGCGATGGGCGTCGAAAGCAGCAGCAGGCCCAAAAAAGTGCAAACGATGAACCAGACCATCAGTCACGCTCCTGTGCGGTCTGTCCGAACATGATGCGCGCCTGCTCGAAGGCCCGGGCCAGAAAACGCAGGGCGATGCCCACCCCGAAAACGGGGATGGGCAGATAGGCCACCCACATGGGCATGCCCAGCGATGCCGTGGTCATCCCGTAGCGGGCCAGCAGCGCCGTCTGCTCCCAACCGTACCAGGCGATGACCAGCATCACCGCCGCGCTCAGCAGGGCGGCAAGGGTCCGCAGGGCTGCGGCGATACGCGGCGGGGCATACTGGGTCACGGCCTCCATGGAGAAATGCGCTCCGTATTTGACGGCCATGCCTGCTCCGGCAAAGGTCACGAAAACGAGCAGATACCGACTGCCCTCGTCGAACCAATCAAAGGTCATGCCCAGAAAATAGCGGGTCATGACCTGGATGGTGGTACCCACGGCCAGCAGCAGAAGCAGCCCACCCACGGTCAATTCCTCGATATGCCCGAGGATACGCAGAAAATTCTTCATCATTCTCTCAAAAAAGGCAGGACCAAAAGGCCCTGCCGTTCTGTTTTAAGGCTTGCCTTGGCTCGCGGCACCCGCATCCGGGTCGGGGTCGCCGCGAACAGAATCTAGTTGCTGTACTGGTTCACCTTTTCCACGATCATGTCGTAATAGCGCTTGCCTGCGTACTTTCCAAACTTGGGGTCGTCTGGAATATTGCCGACCTGATTCGCGAATTTCTCATGCACGGGCAGCACGGCATCATGAAAGGCCTTGCGTTCTTCGGGGGTCAGGTCCGCGATGGTCGCGCCAAACTTTTCCTGCGCCAGTTTTTCGAGCTCGTTGCGCATGTTCGTGTTTTCGGTGCGGTTGATGTCCTCGGCGATCTTGGCGGCATCAAGAAAGATCCGCTGCTGCTCCGGAGTCAGGCTCTCCCAGACCGGACGGCTGACCATCTTGTAGAGGCAGGTCAGGGAGTGGGAGGAACGGGTCAGGTACTTGGCCACTTCCGTGAACTTCATCATGACCGAGGTCGGAATGGGGTTTTCCTGCATGTCCACGGCGCCCTGCTGCAAGGCGGTGTACAGTTCCGGGAACGGGATGCCCACGGGGTTGGCGCCGAGCGCCCGGAAACTTTCCAGGAACACGGGCGAATCCATGACCCGCACGCGCACGCCCTTCATCTGTTCGGGCGAGGTGATGGTCTTGTCGCGCACGCCGAAATCGCGCATCTCGTTTTCGGCATAGCCAATGGGGATCAGGCCCATGCCGGGCATCAGCGCGTCCATGACGGTCTTGAATTCCTCGTCGGCCAGCACCTTGTAGGCGACTTCCTTGCTCGGAAAGAGAAAGAAGAGGTCCAAAAGGCCCACCTGGGGAATGAGATTCGACATGACGGCCGTGGTGCAGTCCATCATGTCCAGGGTGCCGAACTGGACCTGCTCCAGCATGGAGCGCTCGTTGCCGAGCTGGCCCAGCGGAAAGACCTCGATCCTGATCTCGCCTTTCGTTTCCTTTTCCACGTGCTCGGCAAAGGCCAGGGCCGCCTTGTGCATGGGAAAATCCTTGTTCTCGATCTTGGTGGGCGCGATGTGCCCGAACTTGAGAACCCGCTCCGCCTGGGCCGACGCGGCGCAGAACATGGTCATGGCCAGAAAGATCGCCACCGAAACCTTCATCTTCATCGATGCCTCCGGGCTGTGCAGACGCCACTCGGAGCGAATGACACAAACCTTTGTTTTTATTAAAATTTCAAAAAAGAGGACACAAAGCATAAACAATTATCGATCAGCAAGAAGCTTTGCAACCCTTTTCTGAGTATCGGGCCCCCCTTCCATTCAAACCAGCTCGTTTCGGTGCATCCCGTCACATTGACTTCGACACTGCACCCCCCTAGTGATTTTGTCCTTCACGAGCACGCCCCGTTCCGTCCGTCACGGTCCAGGGGCACCGACCCCACGGAGCGCCCAATGCCATTGCCGTCTTCCCTTGCCGCCGCCCTGGCCCGTATCGTCCCGGCGGAACGCCTGCATCTGGATGCCGTGCGGGCGCGCGTCTTCGCCCTCGACGCCAGCATCTACCAGCCTCGCGCCAAGGCCGTCATCGACCTGGAAAATGAAACCGAAATTCAGAACCTGCTGGCGACACTGCGCGAGCACGGCAGCGGCGTGACCTTTCGCGGAGCGGGCACGAGCCTCAACGGCCAGGCCACCGGCGAGGAGATCGTGGCGCGCATCCGGGGTCCGTTCTGGCGCAGGCATGAGATCCTGTACGAAGGACGCACCATCCGGCTGCATTGCGGCCTGACAGGCGGAGAGGCCGACGCGGCCCTGGCCCCCCTCGGTCGCCGCATCGGACCTGATCCGGCCTCTGCATCGGCCGCTTCCATCGGCGGCATGGTCGCCAACAACGCCGCCGGCATGTGCTGCACCGTGGACCAGAACACCTTTGCGACCATGCGCCACATGCGCCTCATCCTGGCCGACGGCACGATCCTGGACACCGAAGATCCGGACAGCGTGGCCGCGCTGCGCATCAATCATGCGCATGTGCTTGAGCGCCTCCGGGAGCTGCGTGGCAGGATCATGGCTGACCCGGCCATGGTGGAACGCATCCGGCGCAAGTATTCCATCAAGAACACCACGGGCTATGCCATCAACGCCCTGACCGAATTTGACGATCCCTTGGACATGCTGACCCACCTCATGATCGGCTCCGAAGGGACCCTCGGCTTTGTCAGTTCCGTGACCCTGGCCACGGTGCCGGTCCATCCCCTGCGGGCCACGGCGCTCATGATCTTTCCGGACCTGAACGCGGCGGCGCGAGCGGTCATGGCCCTGCGCGGAGGCTGTCCGGTGCAGGCGGCGGAACTTCTTGACCGCACCTCCATCCGCGCCGTGGAAGGCCTGCCCTCGGCGCCGCCCATCCTGCGCGAACTGGGCGACGAGGCCTGCGCCGTGCTCATGGAGACCCGCGCCGAGAGCAGCGACACCCTCGCGCGCAATACCGAGGCGATCCTCTCGGCCCTGGCCGATATCGAACAGGTTGTACCGCCCCGCTTCACCACCGACCCGGCCGAATGCGAACGCCTGTGGGCCGTCCGGCGCGGCCTCTTCTCGGCGGTGACCAGCTTTCGCGCCGCCGACGAATTCGTCATCACCGAAGACATCAACATTCCGGTGGAACGCCTGGCCGAAGGCTGCGCCGCCTTCCAGCGCCTCTTCAAGCGCCACGGCTATGATGCCGGAATCATGGGGCACGCCTTTCACGGCAATTTCCACTTCACCCTGCCCACGCGCATAAGTGACCCTGCGGAACTGAGGCGCCTGCACGGATTTCTGGATGACCTGGCAACCCTCATCACACAGGACTTCGACGGCTCCCTCAAAGCCGAACACGGCACAGGCCGGGCCATAGCCCCCTACGTGCGCCAGGAATGGGGAGATCCAATCCACGCCATCATGAGGGAGATCAAGAAGCTGCTCGACCCGCACGGCATCCTGAACCCGGGCGTCATGTTCAACGAGGACCCAAACGCGCATCTTGAAGGCCTCAAGCTCCCCCTGACCAGCCATCAAAAAATCGACATGTGCGTGGACTGCGGATTCTGCGAGCCGGTCTGCCCCTCGCGGCACATCGCCTTCACGCCGCGCCAGCGCATCGCGGCCTGGCGGGAAATCACGCGCCTGGAACAGGATGGGCGTGACGACGAGGCACGGCAATGGCGCGCGGCCTTCACGGAATTGGGCGAATCCACCTGCGCCACGGACGGGCTGTGCACCACCCGCTGCCCCTTGAGCATCGACGTGGCCTCCTTCATCCGGGACCTGCGCCATGATGCGGCCACTCCCATCGCACGCACCGCGGCCGGCAGCGTCGCCGCACATTTCACCGCCGCCACATCCCTTGTGCGTGGAGTGCTGGGCGCAGCCGACCTCGCGCACCTGGCCCTCGGCGATCAGAAAATGGAGGCCGTGAGCCGCATCCTGACGAGGCTGAGCGGCAACAGGCTGCCCCTGTGGCAAAAACACCTGCCCCGCGCGGCGGCATCGATACCCGGCAAGCCCGGCTGCGCCACCGATCGGGACGTGGTCGTCTATCTGCCGTCCTGCGCCACGCGGACCATGGGCGACACCCGTGAGGACCATCTGCCCCCCTTGCCCGAAGTCACACGGCTTCTGCTCGAACGGGCCGGGTTCACGGTGCGCATCCCGGGTAACGTGAACGAACTCTGCTGCGGCAAGGCATTTGAAACCAAGGGACTCTTCGATCAGGCCCGATCGAAGATCCTGGAGCTTGAAAGCGCGCTGCGCGAGGCGTCCGAAAACGGCCGCCATCCCATTCTCTGCGACACCAGCCCGTGTCTTGCGCGCATGAAAAAAGAGCTCAAGGGCCTTGCCCTCTTCGAGCCCATCGAATTCGCCCAGATCTTCCTGCTTCCACGCCTGCGACTCAAACCGGCGCGGCGCGCCATCGCCCTGCACCCGACCTGCTCCACCCGTCTCATGGGCCTGACAGAAGCCTTCACGGACCTGGCGCACCGCCTGGCCGCGCGTGTCGTCCTCCCCGAGGGCATCCTCTGTTGCGGGTTCTCCGGCGACAAGGGCTTTCATCGACCGGACCTGAACGCCTCGGCCCTGGCCGGGCTTGCCGCGCAGGTCGCGCAGTGCGGCGAGGGATATTCCACATCCCGCACATGCGAAATCGGCCTGAGCCTGCACGGGGGCATCCCGTACCGTAACATCCTGTATCTGCTGGAGGAATGCTCCAGGCCGGATGAATGAGCCAATTTTTCCGTGCCGTGCGAAAACGGATGCAATGAAATTTCAAACAGCATAAGCGCTCCGAATGATCCTTTCACCATTTCAAAAACAGGCGGTACCATGAAGAAAACCTCGCTCCTCCTTGCGGCCATGTCCTTTTTGCTCATCCTTCAGACCGGCTGCGCGGCGCGGCAAAAAGAGCACGATGCGCACGCCGGTCCCGCCGTCGTCAGGGAGCTCGTCAAGACCAGCGCAAGCTGGAACAAGAAAACCTTGCCCGCATATCCAGGGGGGCAACCCGAGATCACCATCCTGCACATCGCCATCCCGGCGGGAACCCGCCTGAAGACGCACACCCATCCGGTCATCAATGCCGGAGTGCTGCTCAGCGGTCAGCTCACGGTCGTAGCCGCCAACGGCGAGAAGCTGCTTCTCAAGGCCGGAGATCCCATCGTCGAACTGGTCGATACCGAGCATTACGGCGTGAATGAAGGCGACGAACCGGCGGAGATCATCGTCTTTTATGCAGGTACCAGCGGCGCTCCGATCACGCTTTCCGCACCCGAGTGATTGAAGGATAGGCGTCCTACATACCTGGATGAATCGGCTCTGAACTTTACGCGGGACTTTTCCCCGAATCGTGCTTAACAGTAGATGTTAATCAGGCACAATTCACCACGGGAACGATCATGAACGCTGAAGAATCAGGGCTCGCAGAAATACCGGCCCTCATGGCCATGCTGGCTCACAAGGACGGGCTGATCCGCAAAAAAGGGCGGGAAGGCCTGGAGGCGCTTGGAAAACCGGCGGTGGCGCCCCTGTGCGCGGCCCTGCTCACCGCCAAGGACCACCATGTGCGCTGGGCTGCGGCCAAGGCCCTCGGGACGCTGCGCGATCCGGACTCCGCACCGGCGCTGGTCGATGCGCTTGAAGACCGAAACTCAGATGTTACCTGGCTCGCGGCCGTGGCGCTGGAAAATCTCGGGCAGGAAGCGTGGAGACCCCTTTTGCAGGCCCTGATCGACCGAGGAGTCGAGTCCGTGGCCCTGCGCGAGGGAGCGCACCATGTCTTCTCCAAGCAGAAGGCTCCCGAATTCGACGATCTGCTGGACACAATCCGCGAAGCTCTTGAATTTGGCGAACTGACGGAGACCGGGGGCATCGCCGCATCGGAAATGCTCAAACGCTTGCGGGACAAGGCCGCCTCACGATGACCAGACTGCGCCAATCCCCCCATCCATGCTGGGTGAAATCACGCAATCCAGCACAAACAAAATTTGCGGCGAAGCATCAATTACAATCAATACTTTGGAATAATTGAATTAAATTACGCAGGATGAGCTGGCACGCATCCTGCCTATAGAATGCCAAATGAATTCACCCAGGAGGACATATGGGACCAACCCCAGAGGTTTTGGAAAAGTTTCGGAAAAAAGCGGAAATCGTCTCGGCCATTGTCTCGGAAGTGGACTCCATGGCGCAGGCCATTGCCTATACTGTTGATCTGTGCGCCCAGAAGGAAGCCTGTCAGCTGCTCATGAGCGGCTGTGAGGAAACCCTGTCCGACAAGGGCAAGGATCTGTGCGAACTCAAAGAATGGGGCAAGATCATCGCCGCCCCCGCCCTGAACGATGCTGACATGGCCGAACTGCTCAAGCAGGCCGCAGAGCGCCAGATCTCCGTCATCAAGGACGGAATGCGCAGCCACCTGGCCGGCATCGACATCGGATTCACGGTCGCGGACTACGGCATCGGCGAGACCGGCAGCCTGGTCATCAATTCCTCCAGCGAGGAATTGCGTCTGGCCACCATGGTCAGCGAAATCCACGTCGCGGTCATCCCCAAATCACGCATCCGCGCCACGGCCGAGGACATGTACGCCGAACTCAAAGGCTTTATGAGCCAGAAGCCCAATTATCTGGCCTTTGTCACCGGCGCGAGCCGCACCGCTGACATCGAACGCGTTCTGGCCCTGGGCGTGCACGGACCCCTGGAACTGCACATCCTGATTCTGGAGGACAAATAATGCAGAAGGCCAAAAATCTTTCCGAATATAACGAGGAACTGCGCGAAGCTCTGGACAACACCTTCCTGCGCGGAGCCATGGACAAATTCGCCACGGCCTACCCCGTGGGCCGGGCCAATGCCTTTCGCGAATACGACGTGGAGGCCCTGATCGAGGAAGTGGTCAAGGCCAAGGATGCAGGCCTGACCCGCCTGGACGAGCTTTATGCCGAATTCAAGGCCAAGGCCGAAGCCAACGGCGTGAAAGTGCACATGGCCAAGGACGGCGACGAGGCCAACGAGATCGTGGCCCGCATCGCGGCCGAGAACAAGTGCAAGATCATCGTCAAATCCAAGTCCATGACGGCCGAGGAAACCCTTTTGAACCACCGTCTGGAAAAAGACGGACTCGAAGTGGTCGAGACCGACCTTGGCGAATGGATCATCCAGCTGCGGCACGAAGGGCCCAGCCACATGGTCATGCCGGCCATTCACCTGTCCCGCTATCAGGTTGCGGAACTCTTCTCGCAGGTCACCAAGCATGACCAGTCATCGGACATTCAGCGTCTGGTCAAGGTCGCCCGCCGCGAGCTGCGCCAGAAATACGCCGATGCGGACATGGGCGTCAGCGGAGTCAATTTCGCCATCGCCGAAACCGGCACCATCGGCCTCATGACCAACGAGGGCAACGCTCGACTGGTCACCACCCTGCCCCGCGTGCATGTGGCCATCACCGGCATCGACAAGCTCTGCGGCAGTCTTGAGGACGCCCTCAAGATCCTGCGCGTTGTTCCCAAGAACGCAACGGGTCAGGCCATCACCTCCTACGTGACCTGGATCAGCGGTGCCAACGAGTGTCAGCCCGCGCCCGGCGGCAAGAAAGAGATGCACATCATCTTCCTGGACAACGGCAGAAGCGAGATGGCCAAGGATCCTCTCTTCGCCCAGGTGCTTCGTTGCGTGCGCTGCGGCGCCTGCGCCAACGTCTGTCCGGTTTACCGCATGGTCGGCGGCCACCAGATGGGACACATCTACATCGGCGCCATCGGCCTCATCCTGACCTACTTCTTCCACGGCAAGGACAAGGCCAAGAACCTGGTTCAGAACTGCATCAACTGTCAGGCGTGCAAGCACATCTGCGCGGCGGGCATTGATCTGCCCCTGCTGATCAAGGAAATCCACGCCCGCATCCTGGACGAAGACGGCCACCCGCTGCCTTCCATGCTGCTCGGCAAGCTGCTCAAGAACCGCAAGCTCTTCCACGCCTTCCTGCGCACGGCCAAGATGGCCCAGCGTCCGCTGACCGGGGGTACGCAGTACATCCGCCATCTGCCGCACATCTTCTCCAAGGATCACGGCTTCAAGGCGCTGCCGGCCATTGCCGCCAAGCCCTTCCGGGATCGCTTCGCGGCGCTGAAACCCACTGTTTCCGCACCCAAGTACCGCATCGCCCTGTTCTCGGGTTGCGTGCAGGACTTCGTCTATCCGGAACAGCTGGAAGCCGCGGTGAAAGTTCTGGCCGCCCACAACGTGGCGGTGGACTTCCCCATGGACCAGTCCTGCTGCGGCCTGCCGCTGCAGATGATGGGCGAGAAGAAAGCGGGTGTCGATGTGGCCAAGCAGAACATCGCGGCCATGAGCGGCGACTACGATTACATCATCACCCTGTGCGCCTCCTGCGCATCGCACCTCAAGCACAACTACCCGTTCCTGCTTGGTGAAAACGACGCCGAGGCCAAGGCCTTTGCCGAAAAGGTCATCCCCTTCTCGGCCTTCATGACCGATGTGCTGGGCGTGACCGCCGACGGCTTCAAGCAGACCCAGGAACGCGCCACTCTGCATGCCCCCTGTCACCTCTGCCGTGGCCTGGACGTGGTCGAACAGCCCCGTCAGCTTCTTGCCCTGGGCGGCTATGAATACGCCCAGGCGGAGCAGGAGCAGGTCTGCTGCGGATTCGGCGGCACCTACTCGGCCAAGTTCCCGGGGATTTCCGAACAGATCCTCAAGAACAAGCTGACCGACGCGGGCCGCACCGGAGCGGAAGTGCTGGTCACCGAATGCCCGGGCTGCATCATGCAGCTGCGCGGCGGTGCTGAAGTGAACAAGTCCGGCTTCGCCGTGCGGCACATCGCCGAAGTGCTGGCCGACCATCTGAAATAACAAACGGGCCGGGTTTTCCCGGCCCGAACTTTTCTCTCCTTGCGCACCGGGAGTCTTCCACTGGAAGGCTCCCGGTATTTTTTTCAAGAATAGGTTCTATGGGTCGTATGGGACCTATGGGACCTATTCTTGCAGTCAGAAAACTTCATCCAAAGAAATAGGCTCTTCCGGTCCTTGCTTCGTGTGCGCAAACCTCTTAAAAGTAACAGTTCGAAGGCGCATTGCCGACTACACTTCAACCCCCAAGAGACAATGATATTTCAGTCCAGGTTTTTCCTGATTTGCCTCGTGCTTCTGACCTTGGCCTCTCCAGCCGGAGCGCGGGCCGATGAACCGTATCGGATTTCACTACAGGCCTACCGCACAGACAACGTAATGGCTCCCGTGCTCGCCGTGCTGACCCTTACACCCAGTCCCGAATGGCACGCCTACGGAAACATTCAGGGGCCTTCCGGATTTCCCACGGAAATTTGGGCGACACGGGACGGGCAGGTCCTGTCGCCTCTGTACCCGACGCCGACACCGGGGCCGGACCCCCTTGATCCCAGCCTGATCGTTGAACTCTACGACGGCCCGACGCCCTTTTTCATTCCCTTGCCCGACGGACCCGCTACGGTCGTGGTCGGGATAAAGGCCCTGCTCTGTTCCTCGACCACCTGTCAGCCGATCAAAGAAGAGCTGGAGCTTGTGATCGCGACGGCAACAGCCTTGCCGCCCGCCGAGGAACAGGATTGGTGGCCCCGCTTTCTGCAGGCCGCCCCGGGGCCGGACTCGGGCCTTGACCTTGAGCCTGTCACCTCCGGCGACGTGGCACAAACACCCACCGCACGGGATTTCTCACCCCGCTATTTTGCTCCGGGCCTTGAAGTCCACACCCTCTCCAAGGCCGCCGCGCTGGCCTTTCTGGCCGGTCTGATCCTCAACTTCATGCCCTGCGTGCTCCCCGTCATCACCCTGAAGCTGCGCTCCTTCATTCCGGCGGCGGACAGCGTGCCCAAAAGCCAGCGCCTCGCCTTTCGCACTCACAACCTGTTCTTCGCCCTCGGGATGATGCTCTATTTTCTGATCCTGGCCGGGATCATCGCCGTCACCGGCATGGCCTGGGGACAGATTTTCCAGGAACCGGCCGCCATCATCACCCTGACGGCCATTGTCTTCGCGCTTTGCCTGAGCCTGTTCGGCGTCTACGATCTGCCGCTCATCGACCTCAAAGGCAAGGCCAAGGGAGTCGTGCACCATCCGCGCCTGGAATCTTTCACCACGGGCATCCTGGCCACGATCCTGGCCACCCCGTGCAGCGGTCCGTTTCTGGGCGGAGTCCTGGCCTGGGCCCTGATCCAGCCCCCGGACATCATCGCCCTGGTGCTGAGCTGCATCGGACTGGGCATGGCCTCGCCCTACCTGGCCATGGCGCTCTTCCCCGGCCTGTACCGCTTCCTGCCCAAACCCGGCGCCTGGACCCTGCATCTGGAGCGCATCCTCGGCTTTCTATTGGCCGCTACCTGCGTATATCTCTTCGGTCTTTTGCCGACCTCGGAGTACGTGAACGTACTCATTCTGCTGTGGACCATCGCCCTTTCGGCCTGGATCTGGGGAAATTGGACCAATCTGAGCCAGGACCGTACGCGCAGATGGTCCATTCGCGGCATCGCCATCGCCCTAGTCGTTCTTGCCGCCGCATTCCTCTTCCGCCAGGAAGGACATCCGGACCCCTGGAAAAACTTCGACATGCAACAGTTTGAAACCCTGCGCGGACAGGAAAACCTGATCCTGGACTTCACGGCGGACTGGTGCCCCAACTGCAAGTTCCTGGAAAAGACCGTGCTCACTCCGGAAAAAAGCGCCGCGTTCGCCAAGGAACATGACGCCATCCTGATGCGCGTGGACCTGACCCGCCACGATCCCGAACTGATGGCATTGCTTGAAAGCCTGGGCTCCAAATCCATCCCCATCCTGGCCATCTTCCCCAAGGCCAATCCAGACAGTCCGCTTGTGCTGCGGGACCTCTTCACCGGCGGTCAGCTCAAGGAAGCCCTGAACGCAGAGCTCAAACCATGAACGGGGCGCACCCGCGCCCCGTTCCCCCGCGGCTTCTCCAGGGAGCCGTCTCTGACCTGCCTTCGTAATTTCCCCGGCCCCAGGCCCTCCCCAACATTATCCTGGCTCTCATCGTGCAAAACGTGGTAGATTTCTCATAAAGATCGATTACGCGCGGCGTATCGCTGTTAGAAATTATCCCGACCGTTTCTGAACATGACCCGGTGCAGCATGAAAAAAAGGCAATATCTCCTTGTACTGCTGCTATTCAGCGTCTTCTTCCTCTGCTTCGCCAACCCGCGAAGCGGCCTCGACGTCTATCTCTTTTACGGAGACGGATGTCCGCACTGCAAAAAAGAAGAAAAATATCTCAAGATGTATGAGGAGAAGTACGCCGATCTGAACATGCACCGCTTCGAAGTCTATTTCAGCGACGAAAACATGAAACTTTTCGGCAGGGTGGCGGAGAGCATGGGAGCCGACGTGAGCGGCATCCCTTTTTTGATCATCGGAGACGAATACATCGTAGGGTTCGATGAAACCCTGACCCCAGGCAGGATTCAAAGCAGGATCGAGGAATGCCTGACCCGCAAATGCCCCGATCCGTCCCGAAGAATCATCTTCGAGCACTCCCGGGACATGCTGACCGACGAGGAGTCAGGATCGGTGGGAAACGAAACGGAGCAGGCGGCAGGAGAACGCGAAAGGATCATCACCCTCCCCCTGCTCGGCGACATCGACGTCCGCACCTTCTCCCTGCCTGTCCTGACCGTGGTCATGGGCTTTCTGGACGGCTTCAACCCATGCGCCATGTGGGCGCTCATCTTCCTCATCGGCCTGCTGCTGGGCATGAAGGACAGGAAGAGGATGTGGACTCTGGGCATGGCCTTCATCGCCGCGTCGGCTTTTGTCTACTTTCTGTTCATGGCCGCCTGGCTGAACCTGATCCTGCTCTTCGGGCTTGTGCTCTGGATCAGGATAGGCATCGGAATCCTGGCCCTTCTGAGCGGCGCCTACAGCATTCGGGACGCCCTGACGACCAGGTCTCTTGAATGCACGCTGGCAGGTAGCGAGAAGCGGCAGGCATTCCGCGAGAAACTTAAAAATATCATCAGCCGGAACAGCCTGATCCTCTCCCTGTGCGGGATCATCGTCCTGGCCTTCATGGTCAACCTCATCGAGATCGTCTGCTCGGCAGGGTTCCCGGCAATCTACACCCAGGTCCTATCCCTGAGCCACCTGCCCTCATGGCAGTATTATTCCTACATACTGCTCTACATCCTGTTTTTCATGCTCGACGACATGTTCGTCTTCGTGGCCGCCATGCTCACGTTCGAGATCACCGGGATGACCACCAAATACGTACGCATTGCACGACTGGTGGGGGGACTGCTCATGCTGCTGATCGGCACGCTGCTGATCTTCAAGCCGCAATGGCTGATGTTCGGATGAGAGGCCGCAGGCGTCCCGCGCCGATGCGCAGTCAGCTCAGCCCTGCCCAGGCCACAAGAGCAAACCGGTGACGAACAGTTCCTTGCGCCGCTTCGGCAACCTCTTGATCCACCCTTCCAGCGACAAAGCTGCTGACTTGCCGCCCACCGGAACCGAAAAGGCAAGTTCCAGCGGCCCGCGCCCGCGCAAATATTTGGCCGCCCTGGGGCCGCCGGAGGCGTGTTCGGCCAGGCGGCGGGCCACGTCGGTAGTGATGCCGGTGTAGAGGCTCCCGTCGCCGCAGCGCAGTACGTACACGAACCAATCGGACACGGACTATGACGGCAGGGTGTTAAGAACCGAGAAGAAATGCATGGTACTGCCCGTGATGACAAAAAGGTGCCAGATAGCGTGATTGTAGGGCAGACGATCCCATACATAGAAAATGACACCCAGCGTATAGGCCAGTCCGCCCAAGGCCAGAAAGACCAAGCTGGTGCCGGACAGGGTCGCGTACATATCCCGCCCGATGAGAACGCAGAGCCAGCCCATGCCGAGATAGATGGTCAGAGACAGGCGCTTGAAACGATACACGAAGCAGCACTTGAGCACGACTCCGGCCACCGCAAGAAGCCACACCACCCCGAACACGGTCCAGCCCACGGTTTCACGCAGATTGACCAGCATGAAGGGCGTGTAGGTGCCGGCGATGAGCAGGAAAATGGCGCTGTGATCCAGGGTCTTCAGAATGCGTTTTGCCCGTGGCAACGGGATGGCGTGATACAGGGTGGACGCCATGTAGAGCAGGATGAGCGTGGTGCCGAAAATGGAAAAACTGACCACGTGCCAGGCGTCGCCCTGGGACACGGCCCGAGCGATGAGCACCACCAGAGCGGCGATGGACATCCCGGCCGCAATGGCGTGGGTAATGCTGTTGGCGATTTCTTCGCCCTGGGAATACTGAGAAACGGACCTGTCCATGTTCATATACTCCTCCATCCCCAGGCCTTGGCCCTCAGGGGTTGTCACCGTCTCCTCCCGCATCGCGAAAGGAATTGTCCACTTCGGACGCGAAATCGTTTATCCAGTAAATCCGGTCGGCCCGGCATTGCAATTCCGAGGAAACCCCGTCCCTGAAAACCACGAGCTCTATGCTCTTGCCCTGCTCCGAGAGGTGCTCAACGGCGTCAAGTAGATCAGAATCGCCGGAGGACAGCATGAGCGTATCGTAATTGCGCTGATGAATGAGCGACAGGGTGGCGATGGCCACATCCACGCCCTTCTGGATCTCGTTGAAGACCCGATGGGTGAAATCCCCGGTCTGATTCTGGCACCTGAGCGACACCTTCTGGCCGCACTCCTCGCAATAGGCCTTGTCAGCGCGCTGCTGCTTGAGCGTATAGAACTTGGTGATGATCTTGGGCCCAAACGGCGGCCCGCTGCGCAGCCAGCGATGAAAATTGTCCTGCCCGTCCGAAGGCGGATTGGGCGTGGAGTTGAGATAGTAGGCCCTCCAGATGAGGCCGTCCTGCTCCAAATGGTTTCTAAGGCGCAAATAGCTGAATTCATAGCCGCTACGCACGCTATGCCGAGCGTTGAAAAGATAACCTGCGTCGATAAGCCAGAGTCTACGTTTTTGGGTCATGAATCCTCGTACTTATGTTCCAAAATATGCTTATAAAAATACCTAGCATACTATAAAAACGTTCGCCACATGCGTTAAGCCGGAAAAGTCGGGCCGAAACGCTCGCCGGTCAGGCATTCGCCGCCCTTTGGCGTAACAACGAAAGTATTTTCCACCCCGACCATGCCAAGCCCCTTGATGCCGATCTTGGGCTCCAAGGCCAGGACCATGTTCTCTTCCAGGGGGCGGTCGAAGGTTGGGGCGATGACCGGCCACTCGTCGATGGCAAGGCCAATGCCGTGCCCCAGAAATCCGACCTTGTTGCGACCAAGGCCCATGAAGCCCTCGCCCATGTTATTGGCCAGCACGATGCGGATGCAGTCGCGGTAAAGGTCCGCCGGGATGGCGCCGGGCACCAGGCGGCTGCTCAGGTGTTCCTGGATCTGCAGGCAGAAATCCTGGGCGCGATCCGCCTCTTCGGGGATCACCGACTCTTCCGCCCAGTACACCTGGGTCTTGTCCGTGTGGTAGCCTTCAAGGCAAAATCCGCAGTCGAGGGCCAGTGGCTCCCCGCGCTGCCAGACCTTACCGGCATAGCCCAGGAAAGGGAGCACCGGATGCGCCCCGCGAAGGCCCAGGGGACCGTTGAACACACTGGGATAATTGGCGGAATCTCCGGCCGCGACATGCCCCAAAAAAATCTCCTCACCCGCGTTCTGCATGCGCATCATGCCCTGGTGGCCGTGCCGGTAAAAGGCGTCCCACACGGCCAGGGCAATTTCCCGCTCGGTCATGCCGGGACGGATAAGGTCGGGCAGAGTGTCGTTCAGCGCCTGGTCGTGGCGCGCTCCGGCCAGGCGCAGCTTGGCCAGCTCCCAATCGGTCTTGACGGCGCGGGTCCAGGCCAGGGCCCTGTCACCGGGAACCAGCCTGACCCCCGGCAGCTTCGATCGCAAAAGCTCCCCCATGGACCAGCTCAGCCCCGTCATTTCAACGGCCGCCATATCGCCAAGAGGAGCTTCGGCCTCTCGCAGCAGACCGGGCAACTGCGAATACGACTTGAACTCCATGATGCGCTCGAGCGGCGAATCGAGACGGGCACGCTCCACGCCTTTGCGGCACAGCAGCACGGGCTCGCCGGTCATGGGCACCCACAACGCGCCGCTGGCCCAGGCTCCGCTCAGATGGTAGATGCCAAGACGCGAAAAGACCAGAATTCCCGACGCTTCGGGGCAAGCCTCAGCCATGTGAACCCGCAGGCGCGAGACGCGTTCCCGGGTCTCGGACAGGGGCATTTGCTCAAGGGAAACAAAGCTCATGCGACCTCCTCGCACAGGGTGTAGTCCATGGTCCTCCGCCGGGGAGTGAATCCGGCGCGCTCGACCAGCCCGCGCAGTCGATCCTCGGGCAGCAGAAAATGCACGCCCGTGGCCGCGACGACATTCTCTTCGAGCATGGTCGAGCCGAAATCATTGGCGCCCCAAAAGAGGGCCAACTGGCCGATCATGGGCCCTTGAGTGACCCAGGAGGCCTGGATGTTGTCAATATTGTCCAGATACAGTCGGCACAGGGCCAGAAATTTGAGATACTCGTGCGACGAGGTTTCGGGCATGACCATGCGCGTGTTGCGGGGCTGAAAAGTCCAGGGGATGAAGGCCGTGAATCCGCCGGTGCGGTCCTGCAGGTCGCGCAGCCGATCAAGGTGCTCCATGCGCTGCGCAAAGGTCTCTCCCTGCCCGAACATCATGGTCGCCGTGGTGCGCATGCCAAGGCCGTGGGCTGTCTCCATGACATCGATCCACTGATCCGCCGTGCACTTGCGCGGAGAAACGCGATCCCTGACCTCGTCATTGAGAATCTCGGCTCCGCCGCCGGGCATGGAATCAAGACCCGCGCGGCGCAGCTCCGTCAGGATGTCGGCCACGGAGCGCCCTTCCTTCTCACTCAGGTACCAGACCTCGGAAGGCGAAAAGCCATGCACGGCCACGCCCGGAAAATGGCTCTTGAGCGTGCCCAGAAGATCGGTGTAATACCCTAGGGGCAGATCAGGATTCATCCCCCCTTGCAGCAGAATCTGATAACCGCCCACGTCCACTGTTTCCCTGACCTTGGACAGAATCTCCTCCGTGGGCAGGACGTAACCGCCCTCCTCGCCCGGGCCCTTGAAAAACGCGCAGAATTTGCAGGCGGACACGCAGACGTTGGTGTAATTGATGTTGCGATCGACAATATAGGTGACGATTCCCTCCGGATGCATTTCCATGCGACGCTGGTGGGCGAGCTTTCCGAGGGAAAAGACATCGTTCATGTCCCAGACGTAGCGGGCCTCGTTCTTGTTCAGGCGGGTGTTCATAGGCATTCCTTGGATGATGGTGGGATGGCGAAGTGCTAGCTTTTGGCCGGGCGGAAGGTCAAGGGTTTGCAGAGCGCCACGGCGTCACGCGACCCCTTTTCGGAGCCCGGCGAGCCCGTCCCCGAAGCCCTTGCCAAACTCCGCGCCTTGTGGTTCAAGTCGGGCCCAAGCAAGAGGTGACAATGACCGAATCCGTATTTGACTGCCGCATGTGCGGGCACTGCTGCCAAGGCCAGGGAGGCATCGTCGCCTCGGCCCCGGAACGTGAACGCTTGGCCGCACATCTGGGCATGGCGGTCGAGGAATTTTGCTCCCGCTACACCGAGCCCCAGGGAAAAAAACTGGTCCTGCGCTGTGGCGAGGACGGCTACTGCGTCTTTTTCGACCCCAAAACCGCCTGCACCGTACACCCGGCCAAGCCGGACGTGTGCCGCGCCTGGCCCTTCTTCCGCGGTAATCTGGTCGATCCCGTAAGCTGGGAACTGGCCCAGGAATACTGCCCGGGCATCCGTCCCGAATGCGGCCACACCGAATTCGCCCGTCTGGGCATCGCCTATGTAAGGGACAACCACCTGGCCAAGACGGGCCGCGAGGACGAGGCCAACGCCCTGCGCATCGCGGACCTGATGGACAAAATCTGATGCGTCTGTCCGAGTGCTATTCTCTGCTGGAAGTCTCCCCCGGGGCAACCCTGGACGAGATAAAGGCCAGCTACCGCAAACTGGCCTTCAAGTACCATCCGGACCTGAATCCCGGCGATGCGCGCGCGGCCCAAAGTTTCAGCCGCCTGAACGAAGCCTACGTGCTGCTCAAGAAAAATCTGGAGACCGAACCTTCTGACAAGCGGCGCTTCAATGCCGAGACCATCCGTCAGGAAGAGGAAGCCAGGGTCAAGCGCGGCGGAAAACCCTCCGGCGGATTCTCCGCCAAGCAGGAAGAGGTGCTCCGGGACATACTCAATGACCCCTTCGCCAAGCAGGTCTTCGAGGATATTTTCAGCAAGCTCAAACGCGGGGTCCAGCCTGAAGAAGCCAGCTCACAGCCGGTCACGACAAAAAAGCTGGACCTCAAGTGGGGAGAACGCGCCCTCAGCATCGATCTCGGCAAGGGCATTGTCCAAAGCATCAAGGACTGGGCCTCCGGGCAACTCGACGACCGCCAGACCGTGCGCATGCCCGCCCGCGACCTCATCCCCGGCACCACCCTGCGAGTCCAAATCCGGCACCGCTTCACAGCCGAACCCCGCACCATAGACGTAACCCTGCCCCCGGACTTCGTGGTCGGGCGGCCCATCCGTCTCAAGGGCATGGGCCGACGACTCGGCCCATGGCGGGGCGATCTTTATCTGCGCTTGCTGGCTGTTTAAAAAGAAATGGGTCGTATGGGACCCATGGGACGCATAAAAAACACGCGCCCCTGCCTTCCCACGGACATGGGCCAGCGACCCGGGGCATTGCGGGGCTATATTTACCTGCGATCACTGGCTGTCCAAGAAAATGGGGCGCATGGGCCCCATGGAACGCACAAAAAACACGCACCCCTGCCTTTCCCATAGGTCCTATAGGTCCCATAAGACCCATACTCCCATAAGCCCCATTCTTTTCACTCCCCGACCAACCCCTCAATAACTTCCGTGCCCTTGGGCGGATCCAGGGTGAATTCCTTGTCCGACACCTCCACATCAAGCTCGATACCGGTCAGTTCAAGTTCGTTCACGTTTCCAAAGAAATCCACAAGCTTGATCTTCTCAAGCATGTCCTGTCCGGGCCGGACCCAGAGTTCTCCCTCGACCAGATTGGGCTCGGGTTCACGGGGGATGATCTTGAGGTGCCTGAATTCCCCGTCCGCGCCCAGGTCCTGAACGATGAAGTCGTCCTTCAGGTTGGCTTCGCCTGACAGAAAACGGATCATGGTCTTGGAACTCAAGACCTGCTCAACCGAATAACGGTAAACAGTCTCCTCGGCAGGGAAATATTCCCAGACCGTATCCTGGCCGATGATGAGCAGCTCGTTTTCGGGACTGGTCGTTTCCCAGCGGATGAAGCGGGGGCGTTTGAAGGTGATGCTGCCCAGCCGTTCCTGCACCTCTCGGCTGGAGGCGTTGGTCAGTTTCTGCAGAAAAAAGCCCCGAAAAGACTGCAAAGTATCATATCGCTTTTGGATCTGATCGCTCAAATCCGCAGCCTGTGCGCACCAGACGCTGGTCAGGACGATAAAAAGCCCCATAAAAAAGCGCGGCACACGAACCTCCTGGTTGATGTTGCTTTCACGATTCAATGGACGTATCGGATGATCCCTTTACGCCACTTGGGCAAATACAGAGTTTCCTCACGGTTGTTAAGCGATGAACCCAGACCAGAAAAAAAATTCCCCCGCGCCATTCGCCCCGGCCCTGCCTGCCCTGGCGCTGCTGACAACGGTCTTCCTCGCCAATTTTCTGGCGCGGACCATGTTCGGCCCCCTGCTGCTCCCAATCAGCGAACATCTTGGCCGCAGCCTTGCCGCCAGCGCCAACCTCTTTGTCTGTCTCGCAGGCGGATACAGCGCCTCCGTCCTCTGCGCGGGATTCGTATCCCAACGCATCGGGCACAAGGGCACCATCGTCGCATCGGTGGCCGGCATCGGCATTGGCCTTCTGGGACTGGCGGGAAGCGACTCGTTCACCGGCTTTTCGATCTGGATCACCCTCATGGGCATTGGAGCGGGGCTGTACATGCCATCAGGCGTGGTGACCATCACCGAGATCACCCCAGCGGCCTATTGGGGCCAAGCCTTCTCCATTCATGAACTGGCTCCAAACCTGGCCTTCATCGCCGCACCTTTCATCAGCGAACTGTTCCTTGGATTCCTTGGCTACCCGGCCCTTTTCCGCCTGCTCGGAGCCGCGTGCCTGATCCTGGCCGTGGTCTATGCCAAGCGCGGACCGCGAACCGTGCGACCGGGCATGGCGCCCGTGCTCGGCAATATAAAAACCATCGTGACCAGGCCGGCTTTCTGGATCATGGCCCTGCTCTTTGTCCTGGCCGTGGGTGTGGAAATGGGAATCTACAATCTGGTGCCCGCATTCCTGGTCATGGAAAAGGGAACTACCCGTGAAATGGCGAACATCATACTTGGCTGTTCGCGCACCGCGTCCCTTGTCTTTCTACCCGCCACGGGATGGATCATCCGGCGCATCGGCTATCGCCGCACCCTGGCCCTTTGCCTGCTGGGCACGGGGTTTACGACGTTCCTGTCCGGATTCGGCCCGCTGTGGTGGACAGTGACCATGCTGACCCTGCAACCGATATTCGTGGTCTGCTTCTTCCCGGTGGGATTTGCGGTCCTGGCCCTGGTCTGCCCCAAGGCCACCGGCGATCTGTCCGTGTCCCTGACCGTCACGTGCACGTCCATCATCGGAGCCGGGCTCATCCCCGCCGTGCTGGCCTGGACCGGGGAACGGTTCAGCTTCGCACTGTCCTTCTCTCTTTTTGGCGCGGCCTTGTTCGCCGTGAGCCTCATCGCCATCCTGAAACTACGCATCCCCGAATCCTGAATAATTCCGCACCCCCTGAAATGAAAAAGGCCCTCAGTTGGGGCCTTATTCGTATCTGGTCCAAAGCAGGGGTTCCTCGTACTGGATTCCGATGGCGTACCCTCCTGTACTGGACGGTACGCACCATTTGACCCTGGCCTTCACATCCCGGGCCAGACCGACCAGATCCTGCGGCAGGCGGACCATGATCCCGCCCCCCTTTTCCAGAGGTTCGGGATGGACGAAGCATAGCCCCCCGCGACTGAAATTGAACACGGTGGCCGGACTGAAACCGCTTTGCAGGGACGTGGCTATCTGCACCAGATATTTCTTTTCGTGGCGCGGCCACTGCCGCCGATTGATATTGGGGCGGATGATGTTTGGCATGCGGACCTCCTCGCGGCTGATCTCGAATCTCTTCACCACGCGCGTCATCTAGCAGAAAAAAAGAACACCGAACAGAACCGAATGTCAGTCCTCGTGATCGCCGTAAATCTTTTGCAACTGCTCTTCATTCATGGAAAAGGAATGCGCGACGTCAGGAAAGGCGCCAGAGCGGACTTCGGCGGCGTAAGCACCCAGAGCGTCCTTGGCTTTTGCTCCCAACGTCTCGAACTGCTTCACGAATTTTGGCACGAAACGCTCAAAGAGCCCCAGGGTGTCGTGAAAGACCAGCACCTGTCCGTCACAGGCCGCGCCGCCGCCGATACCAATGGTGGGTATGGAGAGGCGTTTGCTGATCAGTTCCGCGACCTGCGCAGGAATGCATTCCAACACGATCATGAACGCCCCGGCCGCTTCAAGCGCCAGTGCGTCGTGCAGCAGTTTTTTGGCCGCCTCGGCGGTGCGTCCCTGGACCTTGTAACCGCTCAGCGCAGTGGCCGACTGCGGGGTCAGGCCGATGTGCCCGCAGACGGGAATTCCGGCATTGACCAGAGCCCGAACCTGCGGCGCGATCTCTTCGCCACCCTCGATCTTGATGCCCTCGCATCCCCCTTCCTGCACCAGACGGGCAGCGTTCTCCATGGCCTGGGCCGTGGATATCTGATAGGTCAGATACGGCATGTCCGTGAGCATGAAGGTATTCTTGGCCCCGCGCCGGGCGGCGCGGGTGTGGTGGATCATGTCGGCCATGGTCACGGGCACGGTGGAGTCGTAACCGAGCACGACCATCCCCAGGGAATCACCGACCAGAACGACGTCGATACCGGCCTCCTCGGCCAGACGGCCCGAGGGATAATCGTAGGCCGTGAGCATGACTATCTTCTCGCCGTTCTTCTTCATCTGGATGAAATCGTTCAAGGTTTTCATGCTTTTCTCCGCTAGGATCTGATGATTTCGTTGTCTGCTCCAACCAGGACCACGGTGGGCTGATGGCCGGGGATCTCTTCTGGGGTCAGTTGCACATAGGAGGCGATAATGACTTTCTGGCCACGGCTGCCCTTGTGCGCGGCGGCCCCGTTCAGACAGATCTCGCCCTTCTCGCCGAGAATGACATAGGTGGAGAGACGCTCTCCATTATCCACATTGTAGATATCGACGCGTTCGTTCAAATGAAAACCGGCGGCGCGGATGAGGTCGGGACAGATGGCCACGGAGCCCTCGTAGTCGACCTCGGCCCCGGTGATGATGGCGCGGTGCAGTTTGGCCTGCAAAAATGTACGTAAAGGCATTTATTTCTCTAGGTTGATTCGTTTGTTGTCAATGAGCCGCGCCTTGCCGAGTCGCAGGGCCACGGCGGCCAGAAAATCGGAGTGAACGTGATCCACGGTCTCGATGGTCTCGGGATCGACCAGTTCAAGGTAATCAAGCACTCCGGAAGGAATCCACGCCGCGTAATAATCCCGAACCGCCTTGCGCAGCGCGCCACAATCCCGTTCCCCGGCCCTGACCATGCCTTCGAGCAGGCAGAGTCCCTTCTGGATATGCGGGGCCACGGCTCTTTCCTCGGCAGTCAGATAAACATTGCGGGAGCTCATGGCCAGCCCATCGGCTTCGCGAACGATGGGACGACCCTCGACGCGCACCGGAATGTCCAGCTCACGCGTCATCTTGCGGATCACGGCCACCTGCTGCCAATCCTTCTCGCCAAAGGCGGCAAAGGTCGGCTGCACGAGATTGAAAAGTTTGCAGACCACCGTGGCCACGCCCTGAAAATGTCCGGGACGCGAACGCCCGCAGAGATTTTTCGTGAGCTCCGGGACATTGACCCAGGTGCCGTGACCCGGGAGATACATCTCGGCCTTGTAGGGCGTGAAGAGCACATCGACGCCACACTCGGCGGCCAGGGCGGAGTCGCGCTCGATGTCCGAGGGGTAGTTCTCCAGATCCTCTCCCGGACCGAACTGGGTCGGATTGACGAAGATGGAGGCCACCAGCAGATCGCAGTGCTCGCGGGCCCAGCGCATCAGGCTCAGATGCCCCTCGTGCCAGTAGCCCATGGTCGGCACCAGGCCGACGCAAATCCCCTGCCTGCGCCACTCGAGCCCCAACTCCTGCATGGACCGGGGGCTTTGGATTCGCTTCATCCCGCTCATTTGCCCCTCTTGGAATGCACCTGCATGTCGAAAAATTCGCACCCGCAATCACACACGATCTGATCTCCCTTGCGTCGTCCGTCCGGATCGTCGATCACGTCATAAAGAATGCCCGTGGTCTGGTCGTACACGAACTCCATGCCGATGACATCGACCATCCCGTACAAGCCGCATTTTCTGCAAATGAAATCCCGAAAGTCACCAAAATCAGCGTGCATCGCTTTCCTCCTGCGAGAGGCTCAGGCTCTCCAGTTGGATGTTCAGGGCCTGTGTGGAAATGTGGATCTCACGCGTGGACAGACCAAGGGAGACCAACAAGGCCAAAAGGCTCAGTCCGAAAAGGAACTTGCCCAGGGTCACAAGCCCGGCAAAAAGACAAAACATGCACAGGACGCACAAAAAAAGGCTCACCACTCCGTAGAGCTGCATCAGCCGGATCAGGTTCACCCGCAGGCGCATGTTTTCGATCTGGGCCAAGAGGGACGAACCGTGGTTGTCCTGATAGCGGTCATACAGGGTTCTGATCCTGCTGCCCAAGGCCAGAAAACGGTTGGTAAAGGCCAGCAGGATGAGTGAAATGGTCGAAAAGAGCAGGGCCGGAGTGGTCAGGGTGATTTCCATGTGTATCCTTTATGAGGACTCGCACACCATGCGCAGCTCTTCAAGCTCGTCCCAGCGGGTCAACAGGGAGTCCAGCTCCGCCTCCAGGACCTCGAGCCGGACGGCTGCGGCCGCGACGACAGTGTGATCGTTGGTGTAAAATTGAGGATCGTTCATCTGTTCCTGCAGGGCCGCGATGTCAGCTTCAAGCGCCTCGATGCGTCCGGGCAAGGCGTCGAGTTCCATATTTTCCTTGTAAGTCAGCTTGCGGGCCTTGGCCACCCTGGGCTTTGCCGCCTTGGGCAGGACCGGCTCGGGCTCCGCGACCTGTGGCCGCTGCGAAAGCCAGTCGTCATAGCCGCCGGCGTACTCGACCACCCGCCCCTGGCCTTCGAAAACCAGGCAGGAGGTGACCGTGTTGTTCAGGAATTCGCGGTCATGGCTGACCACGAGCACGGTGCCCGGAAAATCGCCGATAAGTTCTTCCAGAAGCTCAAGGGTCTCCTGGTCCAAGTCATTGGTCGGTTCGTCCAGAACGAGCACGTTGCAGGGCCGGGTGAAGAGCTTGGCCAGAAGCAGCCGGTTGCGCTCCCCGCCGGACAGAAGCCCTACGGGGGTCTGGGCGCGGTCCGGGGTGAAGAGAAAATCCTTCAGGTAGCCGATGACGTGGCGGCGGTTTTCGTTCACGTCGATGTAGTCCGCACCCTCGCCGACGATCTCGCGCGCGGTCTTGGTCTCGTCGAGCAGGGAGCGCATCTGGTCCGAATAGGCGACCTCAAGGTGCGTGCCCTGCCGGACCTTGCCGCTCTGGGGGGCAAGAGCTCCAAGGAGCAGCTTCAGAAGCGTGGTCTTGCCCGCGCCGTTGGGACCGACGATGCCGACCTTGTCGCCGCGCATGATGTTGGCCGAAAAATCGCGAATGACCGGCTCGTCACCCCAGGCGTAGGAAATGTTCGTGACCTCCAGGACCAGACCTCCGGTCTTGCGGCCCTCCTGGATCTGCATGGACACCGTGCCGGTCCGCTCGCGGCGCTGACTGCGCTCGGCGCGCATGGCCTGCAAGGCGCGCACGCGCCCTTCATTGCGCGTACGGCGGGCCTTGATGCCCTTTCTGATCCAGATCTCCTCTTCCTTGAGCTTCTGGTCGAACTTGCGCCACAGGGTCTCCTCCGTGGCCAGCACGTCCTCCTTGCGCTGCAGAAAAGTGTCGTAATCGCAGGCCCAGTCCACCAGCACCCCGCGATCCAGCTCCAGAATGCGATTGGCCACGTGACGCAGGAACATGCGGTCATGGGTGACGAAAAAGAGGGTTCGGGACTGCTTGACCAGAAAATCCTCCAGCCACCGGATGGCATCCACATCCAGATGGTTGGTCGGTTCGTCGAGAAAAAGGATGTCCGGCTCCCCGGCCAGGGCCCGGGCCAGAAGGGTCTTGCGCTTCACGCCGCCGGACAGGGAGGTGAACTGCGCCTCGGGGTCCAGCCCCAGATGGGTGATGACCGTATCGATCTTGCGGGTCAGGCTCCAGCCGGCCTGCTCGTCAAGCAGGCGGTGTGCCCGGGCAAGCAGCGCCGGGTCGATGCAGGCGTCGTCATGCCCTTCGTGCCGCAAGGCCGCCAGACAAAGCCCGGCCTCACCGGCCCCGGAAGCGACCACGTCATAGACCGTGCCCGTGAGGTCCGAGGGAACCTCCTGCGGCAGGGAGGCCGTGACCAGCCCCTTGCCAAGCCCCACCTCTCCCGAATCGGGGGTGATTTCGCGGGACAGGATGCGCATGAGCGTGGACTTGCCCTCGCCGTTGCGGCCAAGGAGACAGATACGTTCACCCGCATGGATCTGCAGGCTGATGTTGTCCAACAAAAGCGGACCGGAAAAAGAGAGGGATATGTTGCTTGCGCTGATGAGTGCCATGAATTGGGGGAAAGCGGGTTGGTTGTTCGGACGCCCCGACTACTAGGAAGAATCAACCGGATTGTCCAGAAGGGAATCTATCGCCTGAAAAGCCTGATCCAGCGCAGGATGTTGAACATGCTGGCCAGGGCCTGCGCCAGGTAGGTCAGGGCGCAGGCCGTCAATATCCGACGGGCCGCCCTCTCGTCCTCGGGCGGGATGTATCTTCCGGCCTTGAGCAATGGAAGGGCACGATTGAAGCTCGCATCCAGCTCCACGGGCAGGGTCACCAGATGAACGATGACCGGGATGCCGAGCACAAGGACCGCGCTGACCAGCAGCAGGCGGCCGATCAGAGGCACTTGCAGGGCCGCGCCCAAAAGCGGAGCGACCATGATCGCTGCGGCTCCGATGCGTTCGGCCCAGATCCCGAACCTGACCAGCCCCGTGCGAAAACGCAGCAATCCGTCCCCGGATTGATCCTGCAGGGCGTGCCCCACTTCGTGCGCGGCCACGACCACGGCGGTGAGCGAGCGCTTGCCGGTACTCACGGGATTGAGCCGCACCACCTTCTCGGCGGGGTCGTAATGATCGCCGAGCTCCGTGGTCTCCACTCGCACACCGTCGAGACTCAGGTCACGGACCAAAATTCCGGCCAGGTCTATGCCGGTCCCTGAAAAGTATTCATCCCGGCCATACCGTTCGAGGACGTGCCGGGCCCACAGCCCAGGCAGGGCTATAAGCGCAACCAGCACCAGCAGCCCGGCAACATAGGGCATCAGATCTTGCCCACGGGAGCCAGGTACAGAGCGAACTCGTCTTCTCCGTCCACGCCCAGGAGCGCGTCCAGGGCCTGCTGGTGAAAGGCCGCCACCGCGCAGGTGCCGCAACCCACCGCCTGCGCCGCCAGATACAGATTCTGGCAGACATGCCCGGCATCAAGAGCGATGACCCGGTGAGCGGCGGCCATGTAGCGCCACTCCATCCGGTAGGGGATGGTCGCCCAGACCAGCACCACGGGCGCCTTGGCCACGAAGCCCTGCATGAGTACGGCCTCGTGCTGACGAGCGCTGAAATCAGCCCCGGCTGGGGCTTCCAGCACCAGGGCGTGCTCAAGGGGCAGGTAACGGTACACACCCCGCTCAAGAGATTCGCAGTTGTTGACCAGCACGTATGTTTCCAGAGCATGCCTGCATCCGGCCGAAGGGACGGTGCGGAACACGCTGGCCGCCCCCTTCTTCCCGCGCACCCCCTGCACGGCCCAGAGCAGAAAGCCAAGTTCTTCGGAACCCAGCGGCTCATCGCGCCAGGCCCGGTGGCTCTTGCGATCGGCCAGGGCGCGGACCAGATCGACGCGCCCGGCAAAGGCCGTGGCCGGGTCGCCCGGCAGCGCAATCCGCGTCTGATCCGCCCGGACAGGCTTCTCCACCGGAGGCGGCGCGATGCCTCGATTCTGGTCCGAGCGTGAAAAATCGAGCTGCAACCGCAAATCATCCTTCAAAAAATCGCGCATGGTCCGCATGTTCATGAGCCGCCCTCCCCTGCCGGTTTTACAATCAGCTCAGGCGTGGCAGGCGCCAGCACCAGACGGCGATAATAGGCCAGCGCCAGACAAGTCATGGGCAGGGCGATCAACAGGCCGAGCAACCCAAGAAGCTTGCCCCAGATCGAAAGCGACAGGAGCATCACGGCCGGGGACAGGCCCATGGCCTTGCCCAGAATGCGCGGCACGAGCACCGCGTCCTGGATGATCTGCACGACCACGAAAACAAGGCCGGTCATGCCCATGACCACCCAGAAGGACTGGCCGGTCTCAAGAGCGTGAATGGCGGCCAGCACCACGGCTGGAATGAGCCCAAGCAACTGAAGATAAGGAACCAGATTGAGCAGCCCGACGAATAATCCGAGCAGGATGCCCATGGGCAGGCCGACCAGGGAGAAGCCGGTGGCGAAAAAAATTCCGAGAATGCCCGCGATGGTCGTCTGGCCGCGAAAATAGCGGTTCATGGCCAGATCGAATTCCTCGACGAAAGACACGACGCCCTCGCGGTACTGGGGTGGAATCAGCTCCTTCCAGGCAACCCTAACCTTCTGAAAATCCATGAGCAGAAAGATGAGGTACAAGAGAACCACGGCCGGCACGACCAGGGCCATGAGCACGCTGTAGGTGCCGCTGATGATCCCCATGAGTCCGGGAAGGACCCGGCGCAGGGTGGCCTGGGCCATGGATATGAAGCTGTCGGTGCGGAAAAAGTCCCGCACCTCGGGCGTGTTGAAATAATCCCGCAGGGCCTGCCACACATCGGGAGGCAGACGGTTGGCGGCTTCCTCGGCCAGCTTGGAGTTGCTGACCAGGTCGGAAATGAGCCGACCCATGTGCGCCACCTCGCGCCCCATGAGCGGAATGATGATCCAGCATAGCCCGCCGACCGCGACAAAGAAAAAAAACAGGGTCAGACCTATGGCCAGCCCTCTGCTCTTCACGAACATCTGCACGCGGTGCACCAGTGGATTGAGAATGTAGGCCAGGAGCAGGGCCACGGCAAAGGGGATGAGCACATCGCTGAGGTAACCAAGGGTCGTGATGACGCCCCAGAGCAGGCCTGCCGCCAGGGCCATGCGCACGACGCGGTCGAAGGAATACGGAGTGTTGTCGAGAATCATCAGCCCTCCCGAGGCTTGGCGGAGCGAAAAATACACAGGAACCCGCCTGTCACGACTGCGGATAGCAGAGTAGGGAATGCCTTGGAAGCCCCGGATTCGCAGGCTTGATTTGATACAAAGCTTGTCATACATTACAAGGCTTATTCGACGCTTCTTGCCTCGTGATCATGGCGCCTTCTCCCGTATTGCGTGACCGTCATCGGAGAAGTTTTTATCGACCGGATTCATTTCCTTACCGGGAGAACCTCGAAATGGCCTTTGCACCCACGTTTTTCCACACTTTTCTGGAAACTTGCGACCGGCACCGCGACAATCTCGCCTTCATCTATCGCGTGGGCGAGGACGAATTCAGAGTCACCTATGAAAAGTTCTTCGAAGATGTGCTCATTCTTGCCCGGGCCTTCAAGGCCAACAAGGTTCGCAAAGGCGACAAGGTCTTCATCCTCTCCGACAACCGCTATTCCTGGATTGTCACGGACCTGGCCCTGCAAGCCCTGGGCGCGGTCAGCGTTCCGCGCGGAACCGACACTCCTCCGAGCGAAGTCGAATTCATCGTCAACCATTCGGACGCCGAATTCCTGATTGTCGAGACGGACAAGAACTACAAGGATTGCCAGGCGCTGATCAAAAGCCTCAAGCTCAAGGGCGTATTCATTGCCGCCGGCTCCGAAAAACACTCCTGGTTCGACAAGGCCACGTCATACGCGGAGCTGCTCGAAAACCGTTCCATCGAACCCAAGGACATCGAATGGTTCAGGGGGCTGGCCGACAAGATCACCCCGGAAGACCTGCTGACCATCATCTACACCTCCGGCACCACCGGAACCCCCAAGGGGGTCATGCTCAACCATGCCAACATCATGCACAACGTGCGCACCCTGCCGCCGCTCATCAGGCTGCAGGCCGATGATGTGTGGGTGTCCATCCTACCGACCTGGCACATCTTCGAGCGAACCGCAGAATACATAGGCATCGCCACCGGCAGCTGTCTGGTCTACTCATCCATCCGCACTTTCGCCGCTGATCTGGAATCCTACAAGCCCACCCTGGTCGCAACCGTGCCGCGCATCTGGGAATCCCTGTATTCCAAGATCACGACGGGGCTGAAGAAAAAGGATCCCAAGAAAGCCAAGATCTTCAATCTGCTGGTCCGGGTCTCCGCTGCCTACCGCCGCAATGCGCGCGTGCTGCGCGATCAGCTGCCCGTCTTCAAGAAGAGGGCCTTTCCCCTGCGCCTTGCGGACAAGGTGCAGGCCCTGGTTTCAAACATGTTTCTCTTTCTGCCCAACCTCTTGGCCAAAAAGAAACTCGTGCTCGTACAGGAAAAATTCGGCGGTCGTCTCAAGGGCGCCATCAGCGGCGGTGGCAGCCTGCCACCCTATCTGGATGAATGGATCGACGCCATCGGCATCCGCATCATCAACGCCTACGGCATGACCGAGTGCTCGCCCGGCATCGCCGGACGCGGATTCAACTGTGACATCTTCGGCACCATCGGGCCCCCCGTTGGCGAGACCGAACTGCGCATCGTCAACGATCTGGGAGAGCCGGTGCCAAAGGGCGTCGAAGGCGAAATTCAGGTTCGCGGCGCGCAGGTCTTCAAGGGCTACTACAAAAACGACGAGGCCAACGAGAACGCATTCTCCCTCGACGGGTTCCTGCGCACCGGAGACCTTGGACGACTGACCCTCACCGGGGAACTGGTCATTACCGGCCGGGCCAAGGAAATCATTGTCCTGGCCAGCGGCGAGAATGTCGATCCAACCAACATCGAGGCCACGCTGTCCATGTTCCCCTTCGTGCAGGACGCGGTGCTCGTAGGCCAGGACAAGAAGGGCCTGGGCGCGCTCATCGTCCCGGATCTGGAGAAGCTACGTGAATTCGTGCTGGAAAAGTACAATCAGGTGCTCGAAGAGACCGAAGGAGCTCTGCGCGACAAGCAGCTCCTCGATCGTCTGCGCGAAGAAATGAACAAACTCCTGAACGCCAAGAAGGGCTTCAAACCCTACGAAAAACTCCAGAACATCCACTTTCTCGATAAGGAGTTCACCCTCGGCGAAGAGTTGACCAATTCCTTCAAGAAAAAACGCCACGTCATAGAAAAGAAGTACAAGGATATCATAAACCGGCTCCTCAAATAACGCGCCGCGCTACCGGCGCATGCCTTCCTGGAACAAATCGGGCACGCGGCACAGACAGCACGATTCTGTGCACGCGCCCCTCCTGCAGCTAGGAATAAGAGAACACTCATGACCTCTTTCGAGAAGTTGTGGCGTCCAGGACCAGCAAAACTCAAAGCACAAACCGCGCCCGGAAGTGACTCCGCGAGCGGGGACAAGTTCCTTTACCTTTTGATCCTTTGTCCTCTCGCGGCGCTGATCTTTTTTTTCGGGGGAGCCAGACCGTGGATCTGGCAAGGCGTGACCGGACTTTTCTTTCTTTGCCTTGGGGCGTGGCATTTTCGATTCAGAGTCTCGCCGCCCGACAAGAGGCTGCGGGGATTGCTGATCATCGGCCTGTGTTTTCTTCTGGTGCCGCTTTTGCAAATCATCCCCCTGCCTCTCGCCCTGCTTGAAACCCTATCTCCCGTCCGGGGACAATGGGCCAGGACGCTCCTTGAACTGGGAAACATCTCCAGCACCACCATCAGCTACGAACCGCTGGCGACATGGATGCGTCTTGCGTGGTGGCTCTTTCTTCTCACTTTCGCCGTGCTCCTGGCCCAGGCCCTGAACTCCGGCCGAGCAAAATACCCTGTCTGGCTCCTGCATTCCCTCTTTGTCTTGGCTGGCCTCGAAGCGATCTATGGCATCCTGCAGGCGCTGCTGCCCGGTCTGGGCGTCCTGTGGAACATGGATCCTCAGACCGGCCTCGCCTACAAAGGTTCCGCTCGCGGCACGTTCATCAATCGCAACCACTATGCAGCTTTTCTCGGACTGCTTTGGCCCGTGCTGCTGGCCTATGTCCTCATACTCAAATCTCCACGCAAGATGGAACATGTCCTCGGCAAGCGGGCGCAAGCTCAAGTCCTCGTGCAGCAGAAAGTCTTTGCCGTCTTCTGTCTTGCCCTGGTCATCCTTGGCCTCGTGCTCAGCCAGTCCCGGGGAGGGATTCTGGGGGCCCTGCTGTCCTTCACCCTGCTCTATCTTTTTGCCGGACTCCGTCAAAAACGAGTTACCGCGGCCCTCTTCGCATGCTGGATCATCATGCTCGGTTATGGGACAATCATCGGTTTCGACGACATCTCGAACCGCTTTTCTCAAATCGGCCAGGGTGCAACGGTAAGAGTTGAAATCTGGAAGGACGGATGGAACGCGGTCCGGGATCACCCTCTGACCGGCACCGGACTCGGCACCTATCCATCCGTAGGCCGGGCCTACCAAAATGCATTCAGCCCGCAACTGCGGGCCCACCATGCCCACAATGACTACCTCGAAGCAGTCGTGGAGATGGGCCTGCCTGCCGCCGGCATTCTGATCCTCGGCATCTGGGCGCTGTGGTGCAGCCGGGCCTTTTTTCTATGGCGAAAACGCCAAACCATGGACCCGGATCGCCTTGTTCTGGCAGCCGGCTCCCTGGCCGCCCTTGGTGGATATCTCCTGCACTCTTGGGTGGAATTCAACAATGCCATCCCCGCGAACCAGCTGACGGCTATCATGGTGGCAATTTTTCACATTCACATTTCGCGGGAAAACACTGACCAGGCCGGGCAGACGGACTGAAAAAACGCCACTGCCTGCAAACGACGGCTCCGATTCCGACAAACCATCCATGCAGCGGACCTAAAAACAAAAGTGAGTAAGGTTCATAGCGAGTAAGTGCTGATCTTGGTGATCGACAGGATTAATCTCTGTCTAGCGGCCGGCTGCGCTTTTCAATCAGCGTCACGGCATCAAACCAAACATTTCCCGCAATTTTGTTGTCGAATTTCAAACTCTCGTTGCGACGCAATCCGATTCGAGCCATCTGACAACCCCAAGGCGTCCGGAAAGAAAGCACTTCCTCGGTCCAATCCCGGCTCGCGAGAATTGCAGGGCTCTGAACACGCAATTCATCGCAATCCAGGCCTCGAAGCTCCACGAACACGCCCTGATCCGTGGTCAATTGATCCGCCTTCCAGGAAAAGCGAAGTTCATAGTCGATCCCGGGACGAAGCGGCACGTACTGCCAAAAATTATCATAGCGCGGATTGTTTGTCCCTAGAAAATGGAGGTGCAAAGCCGATCCCTCGTCTTTTCCGCGAAATGGCTCGATTTTCACGTCCACGCCCTCGACACTTTTCCGACGCCATCCTAAAACCTCCTGCGTCAAAGGTTTTTGAAACTGTCCATTGATGACAAGAGAGTCCTGGAACATGCCCGACCGACGCATAAGATCAGCCGCCTCAGGCCAACTCCGGTTCTCAAGCAGAAATTCGATGAACCTGTAGCTCCTTTCAGTATTCAACAAATCAGGCTGATCCTTTTCCAGGACCACGTATAACTCCATGCATGTGTCAACGAGCTTTCGCGCCATGCACTCCTGGAGCACGAACCATCTGTTTTCGGGCAAGGTTCGGGGCAAAATCTCAATCCATCCTCCCCAAAAATCCAGGGCCAACATTACAGCCTCCTGGCGATGCCTTGGGAGTCGGCTCAGTACATAATTGAAGCCTTCTTTAAACGTGGCTTCATCCTTTATGTCGGCGGCGAGCATCAATTGGTGCCACCGCCACGGGGTCGAGGAAGGAACGTGCGCAAGCAGAACATCGTGAAGAGATTCCGCTTTGGCCTCCTCATCAAGTCGAGGCAGCAATCGAGCCAGCGCAAACCATGCACCGAGCAGAAGCGGATTGCGGGCAACGCCCTGCCAATACGCTTCAACTGCGCCGTCTGTATCCATGTTTTCAAAACGGGCCGTATCGCCCCTTCGAATCCAGGTCCGAGCCCAGGGATCCATCCAGGAACTTTGCAGCACAAACTCCCAATCCTTGGCGACGAAACGTGACGAACAATACGCCCCGAACAGCAAACAACAGCCCATTACAAGACAGACGGTCGTCGTCAGGATACGCAGCGCTCCTTGAGCGGCGCTACCCTTTATCATCTTGGTGTTTCTTGCCATGCCCTGTAAAAATGATGCCCCGTTCCGAAGGTGTCCGACTCGCGACACAGCTGAGTGCGTCGGCTCAGGAAGCGGCTGACGACTTCGGACCTTCCAAGGAGGCCTCGGTTCCACGTTCGGGGCTACGGTTTTCGTAGCCGTATGATTGGTAGTAATATTTGGAATAAAACCCGCCGAAGCGGCTCTGGACATTTAACCGATTGACAATGCTACCGAGAAAGCGGGCATTGATGTTGGCCAGGGAACTTCGGAACAGCGACAACGCCTGCCGGTGCGTCTTGCCCAGGGTGCTGATCAGTATGACGCCATTAACCAGGCTGCTCAACACCAACACGTCTGCAAAACCGACAGAAGGAGGTCCGTCGATGATAATTCGGTCGAAGGTCTTGCCCAACTCTTCCAAACACTGGTGCATGCGCTTCGAGGCCAAAAGCTCGGCGGGATTGGGCGGCAACAAGCCCGCAGGAATGAAATAGAGATTTTTCATGTCGGTCGCTCTCAATACATCTTCCAGACTCCTGGTTTCGACCAAAAGCTCACTGAGCCCGCCTCCGCCCGGAACAGCTTGGGAAAAGACCTTGTGCAGCCGTGGACGTCGCAAATCAGCGTCGATAATGAGAACCTTTTCCCCTGCGGCAGTAAAAGCCTTTGCCATGTTCACGGCTATGGTCGATTTGCCCTCCCCTTCCGTAGTGCTGGTGATGAGCAGCTTCTGAGTGCTTCCGACACCGGTGGTGGATAGTTGGATGGATACCCGGGTGGTGCGGATGGCTTCGGAAAAACCCGCCCGAGGATCACAGACGACCAGATCATCAAGTTTGTCCTTGAGACCGTCCTCAACCTCGGGAAGCACCCCGAGGATAGTTATCCCGAAGCGATCGGACAGCTCGTCCACGCTCTTGATTGTATTGTCCATAAATTCGAGCAGAAATGCAGCGGCCAAGCCAAGCATGAGGCCGATGCCCATGGACAGGAACAAATTGAGCTTGATGCGCGGCCTGTCGGCGATGACAGGCAACAGGGCGTTATCCACAACCTGGATGTTGCTGATATCCGCACCCATCGTAGCGTCGATCTCCTTGGCGCGTTGCAGCAACGATTGGTGAATATCCTTGTTGGCCGTCACTTCGCGGTTGAGAATATTGTACTGCGTAGCTCTGTCATTGAGGTCCATGGCCTGCGCCTTGGCCTTCTCGGCCTGCACACGGAGGCCATCCTCGTTTTTGACGGCCGCGAGGTAATCGTTGCGGATGGCCTGCAGGATACGGTCTTCCTCATCAGCGATTTTCGCGGCCACATCGTCGATCTTGGCCTTGAGGCGTTTGGCTTCCGGATAATCCGGCTTGAAGACGACAAGCATATCCTCGTACTCCGAGACGAGTACGACGTGATGCTGTCGCAAGTGCTGGATGAGTAGGTTGGCGATGACCATGGGCATGCCGGAAATTCCGGCCTCACGCGCCTGCATGTCCAGGGCCTCTTTCGACAATCGTTCGGCGTGAGCCGCGGCCAGCGCGGTGTTGATGGCCTCAAGCTGTTTGTAGATCAGATTCATGCGGCTATCGAGAGACACGATGCCCGCTTTTTGCGCAAACCGATTCAACTCGGCCTCGGACTTCTCCAGCCTGATCCGAGCCAGATCGATCTGCTTCCCCAACTGTTCATTGGCCAGGCTCGCGGACTGAACCTTCTTGTCCATCTGCCAGAAGATGAAGCTCCGAATGAGAGTATTCACCACATCCCGCGCCACCGCAGGATTCTCGGAGGAAAAAGCCAGGTTCAGAATAGTGGTGTCGCGCTCCGCTTTGACTTCCAGGCTTTTCATGAACGATTTGAGCAGTCGCTGCTGGACTTCGGCCTCGTGCCTTTCCAACTCCGATGGATCCACTTCGGAAGAGTGTCCGACAAGCCTCTTCAGCAAACTGCCAATACCGCTCATCAGTCCTGAACCATTTTCGGTTTCGATGTCCGTATTGAAACTTGGGTTGTTGACCAGATCCAAGGTTTCTATGACGCGCCAGGCAAGAGAATCCGAAATCAGCAGCTTACTTTGCGTATTCATGAACTCGCGTGTCTGGGTCTGGGGAACCGTCATGTCCTCGAACTTGGTAACCTTGGGCGACTGAAGGGTGAATTCGAGTCTGCCCGTGGCCTTGTAGATCGGCGTCATGGCCAGGGTGATGATGGCCGTGGTCACGAAGACTGCGAACAATATCGAGCCGATGAGCCATTTGCGTCTGAGGAGCACATCTAGGTAATCACGTAGGTTCACCTCGATTTCCACATCATGCGGCGATTCCCGAAATTCCGTCGAGGAGAACGGCGCCCGGCTTGCGTGCAGAGGAGTGAAAAATGTTGCGCCGTCCCTTTGGAGAGCCTCGAAATGTTCTTTTTCAGCCATGATAAAAGCCTTTTTGAACCTTAAAAAATTTCAGTTGGTTGGATCTCAAACCAATTAACAGCGCGGTGAAACTTTTCTCTATTCAAAAAAATACGGGCTATTTTAAATATCTAATTATAATAGTATTTGTAACTTTATCATAAATATATACACGTATATATAAAAACACTCATGTACTTATATATCCCGCTATTCGTTAAAGATAAAAAAAACTAAGCGACATTCCCATATAAAAAATTCACGGCCACAATTCATTTTTTTCTAAGAATTCCTGAATAAACGATTCACACAGAAAAATCATGGAAGAAGAGAGTCTTGATCAAAAAACCACCCTGGTTTTAATCCAAGCAACAGCAGTAAAGGCGACACTGCAAAAAGTCGCGCAAGAACCTGAGTTTCAATGCCGCGAACGTGTGCCTGGCATGGGTATGCGGCCCATGTCGAAAAATGAAACATAATAAACTTTTTCAGTTAGTTAGAAAGGCACAAATCCTCTTCTTCAAGGGAATGACAACTTTTTACAGTGTCGTAAGTAAAGGAATTTTTCAAAAATAATCGCCACAGGAGCAGAAAAGGGATGTTGACCAAGCCCCGGGACGGTTGGGCCATCTTACGGCACGGTCTGTGAGTTTCTTTTCCCACGCAGTGACATGTCGGTCGAAGAACAAAATTCAAACGGGATCATAAATGAAAATAGCTTCTCACAAAATTGCAGGATTCGGCCGAACAAATCAGTCCATCATCTTTTCGATCCTTAAAATTTCGACTCTTCTCTTCGCGAGCCTCTGCCTGGCTTGCGCGGCGAGAGGCCCCAAGGCCACGACCGACATCACAAAACTGACAAGCTTCGCCCAGGGAGCGGAAAAACCCTTGGACGTGGCCGAACTCAACAAAAAAATTTCTGCGGCCTTCACCGCGACTCCAAGTTACGAGGACTATGTCCTGGACGGTGGAGATCTCATTCAAGTCAGTATCTTCGAAGCTCCCGACCTCAATACCGAAGCGCGGGTCAGCGCCCGTGGCGAGGTCTCTCTCCCGCTACTGAACACAGTGCGGATTGCCGGTCTGGCCGTCCGTGACGCCGAACTGCGTATTGAGGAACTGTATCGCGAAAATTACCTTCAGGATCCGCACATCACCATTTTTATCAAAGAGCAGTTCGGCTCCAAAGTCACCATGATGGGAGCGCTCAACAAGCCCGGGACCTATGATTATTTCTCCCGAATGAACCTCATGGATTTCCTCGCGATAGCCGAAGGTCTCAGCGACACCGCCGGACGTGTCGTGCAGGTCCGGCGCAAGGGACGACAAGGCGAGACTCCCCAATCCCTGCTCATAGATCTTGACCAGATGGTCAAGGAAGGCAGCGAAGAGCTCAATGTGGCCATCAATGGCGGAGATGTGATTTATGTGCCTGAAGCTGGCTCGGTTTATGTGGATGGAGCCGTCCGCAAGGCAGGATCATACCCCATACGCAAAGAAATGTCCGTCCAGGAGGCCATTATTTCCGCAGGCGGATTGCAGGCCTTCGCCGACGCTGGAAACGTCAAGCTGGTCCGCTACCTCGACAATGGACGAAGGGAAGTGGCGAAACTGTCCCTCGATGAGCTGCAACGAGGCGAAACTGACAAATTCAGGATTCAGGACCGGGATGTCATCTTTGTGGAATCAAGCGCCATCGGCACTTTTTTCCAGGGGGTGCGCCTGTCGCTTGGAACCGGCATGTTGGGTGTCGGCTATACGCCTCCGGCCCGCTAATAGGCCACTGAAAAACAGGTGCCGATCAGACACTTGACGAACCAACCTACAGCAAAATCGAATTGCCTGAAAAAACGCAAACCCGTGAAGACACTCGGGTTCTTTCGCAACTTTGTGCAGTGCCGCCCGATATAACATACACCTAAATCATACCCATAATAATAAAAATTCAACGTACTTAGTTATACCCATTACTAAAATTAACGCATTAACACATGTAAGTATTGACTTTAGTTCGAGATATTGCTCAACAATTAAGTGATATATCACATGCATTTTATACTTTTAAGCACACAGTCATATAATACGAGTATATTAGAAAAAAAATAAATACACCAAACTTGAATCAAACAATTTTTAAACCAAAAGGCACAAAAATGTTCAGAAAACAATTTTTCCCAGTCCTGCTCGCCACCATGATGCTTTTTCAACCACTAATGGCGAGCGCAGCCTCAATATCCAGATTGGTTCCCAACGGGACCGTCACGTTATTGGAAAGCGGCACTGTCGTGGACAAGGAAATACCCGTTCCCAACGGAATACTCATGTCCAGCAACGGACAAAGCTTGATAGAGAATGAGGGATTGCATCTTGTCAGCGCTGACAAAACAGTATTCGCAATTCAGGAAGAAAGCACTCATTTCAACCTGATGGTAATGGAAGGCAGTGTAGACTTTGCCATGAGCCCTGGCTCCAAACCTCTGGGATTCAGGCCTTTTTTTCAAGACTCCGCAGGAACGAATCCATATCTCATTCCGGCAAATTCCGAAAATGTATTCCGGGGCACTCTTCAGGTCACCAAAGACAAAGCCACCCTGACCATGTCCGAAGGATCACTCAAAGTCGTTTCCGTAGATGGACAAACAGTGGTTAATCGCGGCGACACCATTGTCCTGGCTCAACTCACTCCAGGCGCCACGTCGAACATTACCGGAAATCCCTCTCGCCCAACTGCAGAAACAGGCTGGGGAGGAATCGCCGTAGGCGCTGCCTCAGTGGGAATCCTGGGCGCTGCCATAGCAGCCCTTGCAGCAGGAAGTGGCGGAGGAGACGGAGGTGGCGATGAAGGCAGTCCATATTAATCCTTAGGCAAACATAATCCGGCATATGGCCCGCTTTGAATATTTCGACAAATTATTGGCAAAACTTCATATATCCGCGACCCAATAATCAAACAAAAGAAGGACACATGCTAACAAACAAAACCATCATCCAATTGTTCTTAGTCATGTTGTTGTCCCAGCCACTCTTGGCAGGCAACTTTCCTGAGGAATCCGTAAAACTCACGAATGGCGGCATTATTGCCCGTGACAATAGTTCCTTTTACGCAAAAACGTCCACTGACGGCGTGGCCCCTTCCGCCACAATAACCCCCATGGGCTCTATAGAGCTTCTGGAGAGTAACATTGTCGTGGACAAAGAAATTCCTGCCCCCAAGGGAATGTTCATGGCGTGCCAGGACCAAGTCTATGTTGAAGCCAAAGGGCTGCAACTCCTCTGTTCCGACAAAACCGTATTTGCGATTATCGAAGAATCCTCCCATTTCTCCATCATGATCGAAAAAGGAAACGTGGATTTTGCCTTGCAAGCAAACAGCAAGCCCATTGAATTCAAAACCCCTTTTGATACGATACGCGCAAAGCCCTATCTGATTCCAGCCAGTTCCAACAGCTTGCTCCGCGGCAGTCTTCATGTCTCGGAGGAAAAAGCATTGCTGACTATAACGCAGGGATCTCTTGAAATAATGTCTGCAAGCGGACGCAAGTTGATCCATGCCGGAAACGCCATCGTTCTGGCCCAAGCGACAACATCCACCGGCGACACCCAAGAACCGTCGGGCACTACCGGGGCAACGGGAACCGGCACTGCAAGCATCGGAACGAATCTGGTCGTAGGCTTAACCACGTTAACAGCCTTGTCAGCCGGGGCATTGATTATTGCCAATAACAATGACGACGGAGACTCCGGGGAATCCAGCCCCTTCTGAACCGTCGAATAACAAGCGTAACTACAGGACAGAAAAAAACATTAACAACGCTCATCACCAAAAATTAAACCAGAACCGCCTTTTTTTCGAAATGGGCATCGGAGCGAAATCAGTCAACGAAAGGGGTTTGTTCATAACGACCGCGTTTGGGTGCCGCTCGACCAATCGCAAGGCATCCTCTCTGCCCATGATGTCGGTTGCGACATCAAGAGCCTCGCGAAGTTGTGGACGGCGAGAGTGTTCGCCATGGCTGTCGCTAGCCAAGAAATGCACAAGGCGGTGCTCCAGCAGAAGTTGTGAAAGGGACAAGATTTCCGGCCCAAGCCGACCAAGCAGACTGGCGGAGGTGAGTTGCACAGTCACTCCCATTTCGACCCAGGCATGCAACTGTCCCGGGTCACGAAGCACGTAAGAATAGCGTTCAGGATGAGCCAGGATCACTTGGTAGCCCAACTGGAGTAGCCGCCACAGATAATCATCGATTCTGCGAGGCAAAAAACTTCCTGGCAACTCCAGCAGCAACCAGGAACCGCTGTTGAGGGAGCCCAAGCGGCCTTCAGCGAGCATGGATGGCAACTCGGCATCCAAATGAAGTTCACTTCCAGGCCAGATTTGCAAAGGAATGGCTTCCTCCTGCAATCGTGAGCGGAATTCATCTACGGCCAAAGAAATGTCGCTTCGTTCGTTGGGCCACATCGGAGGATTCCAATGTGGCGTACAAATAACGCCATGGATTCCATCGTCGACAGCCATTCGAGCCATGGCAACTGACTCTTCCAAGTTCCGGGAGCCGTCATCTAGACCGGGCAGTATGTGAGAATGAATATCTATCATGGCAAGGCAACACTTACTTGTGTTTAAAAAAAGATCAAGAAAACAAATTACATAAATATTAACGATAATTTAGAAAATAAAAATCAAACTAAAAATTAAATTATTATGCACTTATAAAATTCCATTTAAACAACTTGGTGAAAGTAAAAAAGAGAGTCTCGCATGCCAAACAAAATGAGCCATGATGCTGTATTAATCCTGAGCCTTCTCAAAGGATTTGACGCGTTATCAGGAGTCCTCATCCTTGGTCTTTGTCAGATAGCCTACCAGAACACCATGTTTGTCACCAGAGAATACCAGACCCTGGCTTTTCTGATCCTGTTTCTCGCTCCAATCTGCCTCAATCTTGCCGGAACCTACCGTCCATGGTTCGCGGCAAAGTGGCAACTTGAAGCAAGACGCCTGCTCCTAGGTTGCGTCTTGGCTTATTCCTGCCTGCTCGTCATCGGATATGTCCTCAAAAGCAGTTCCGACTTCTCGCGTGTCATCATCACGACATGGATGATCATTTGGCCTATATTTCTCTTTGTGTTTAGGGCCACGTTAAGCTGTTTTCTGCGCCATTTTGGTCGCAAGAAACAGTTCACCCGTACAGCGGTCATTGTCGGAGCCGGAGCACTTGGCGTCTCCGTATCCAACTATCTTACAAATAACGTCTGGCTCGGTATTGGAGTCCAGGGTCTTTTCGACGACAAGAAAGAGGGACGCTTGGAGAACCACGGCATGATTCTGGGCAGGACAGACATGGTTGCCGACCATGTGCGCGAACAAGGAACAGATATCGTATACATCACGCTGCCAATGCGGGCAGAAAAAAAAATAAAACGCATCGTCAACGAGCTGACAGACTCAACATCCACTGTCTATTTTGTTCCAGACATCTTTCAATTTAAAATGATGCTTTCCGGAATTGTGGACTACCTCGGAGATATCCCAGCAATTGCACTCTGGGAATCACCATTTTTTGGATTCTACGCTGTATTAAAACGCACGCTGGATCTCATCTTGGGCACGCTAATCCTGATTTTATCGGCCCCGATAATGCTCACCATTGCCATTGCCATAAAATTTGATTCCCCTGGACCGATATTTTTCGCTCAGCAGCGATATGGACTGGATGGCACACCAATCATGGTTCTGAAGTTCAGAACCATGAACGTCTGCGAAAACGGACATAATTTCACCCAGTGCGTAAAATTTGATTCCAGAGTGACAAAGATCGGCGCATTTCTACGACGATACTCTCTGGATGAACTGCCACAATTTCTAAACGTACTCCAAGGTTCCATGTCCATTGTCGGACCACGCCCTCACGCCGTGGCCATGAACGAGGAGTACCGCAAACTCGTGGCAGGATACATGCTCCGTCACAAAGTCAAACCCGGCATTACCGGCCTGGCCCAAGTCAACGGATTCCGCGGGCCAACCGACACTCTGGACAAAATGGAAGGCAGGATACGCATGGATCTGGAATACATTCGAACATGGACCCCGCTTCTAGATTTCAAAATCATCCTTCAAACCATCGCAGGCGGCTTCACAGGAACTAACGCGTGCTGATGTCACGCCTTCCTTTTCCGTGCGCTGTCAACTCCATGATGATTTCACACATACAGTCTTTGGCTTTTGAAGTTACAATCGCAGGACAACCGATAAATTCAATCAGTTATCGCTGGATGAACCTAAAAATCAATATGATGAACGCACTCTGTGATAAATAGAGTACGCGAAGTTTTGGAGCGACTTCTCAACCTCGTGCTTCGTGGCACCACTCTTGTCAGCAAATTCGCCCTCCTCTTTGTTCTGGCCAAATTTCTCGAGCCTCTGGAGGTAGGGCTTTACGGACTTTTCAGTGCAACCATTTTTTATTGCCTAATGGCTTTAGGGTTCGACTTTTATACATACTCTACTCGGGAACTCATTGTTACAGACAAAAAAAAATGGGCGGCAATGCTTCGTGACCAAGGTATTTTCTATACAATCACATACACAATATTGATCCCAGCGAGTTTTTTGATTTTTTGGATTGGATTTTTACCTTGGGAACTTGTTTTTTGGTTTTTTCCATTGTTGGCACTGGAACATGTCGCCCAGGAAATTAACAGACTGCTTGTAGCAATCTCAGAACCTCTCTGGGCTAGCGTTATTCTATTTATTCGGCATGGATGCTGGGCATTCATGACGGCAGTCATATTGTGGATCTTTCCAGAGCAGAGGCATCTCACGTTTGTCCTCGCTGCATGGACACTAGGCGTATCCAGCGCATGCATCCTGGGCTTTATCCGATTGCGCAATCTGGATTCGATTTCCCTGAAGCTGCCTGTCGATTGGAAGTGGATCAAAAAAGGGATAAAAGTGGCTTTTCCCTTTTTACTGGCTACACTTTCACTACGAGCTCTTTACACTTTTGATCGATATTGGGTTGAAGCTATAAGCGGTCTTGAAGTTCTTGCAGCGTATGTTTTTTTTGCCGGAATCGCCAATGCCATCATGAGCTTTCTTGATGCGGCGGTTTTTTCATTCACCTATCCAGAGTTGATTGCTGCGGTCGGAAGAAAGGATACAAAAGGATTCAAAGCTCAATTGCGACGTATGGGTATTCAAACTACCTTATTGGCATTCACAGTTTCTGCAGCAGCCATAATTTTAACAGGGCCAATAATCCATTGGATAAAAAGGGATGTGTACTCCCAACACTTACCACTGCTTTTTTGGACAATATTCGCCACAGCGATATCAGCAATAAGCATGATTCCACACTATGGACTTTACGCACTGCGCCAGGATAGAAGCATTATAGTCAGCCATCTTTTTTCGCTACCAATTTTTTTTATTGCAACAATTGCATTATCACAATTTTACGACACAATATCCATACCAATATCACTTGCGATCACATTTTCATTCCTTTTTATATTTAAATATACAATGCTCAAACGCAGTAACACACTCGCTGCATAACAATTGTTTCAATTTATTAACAACAGGGCTAACATATGCTCAAAGAATCAACTATCCTGGTGACTGGCGGAACTGGATCTTTTGGAAATGCCTTTGTGCCTATGACATTAAGCAAATTCAATCCTAAAAAAATCATAATATTGTCTCGCGATGAAATGAAACAGTGGGACATGGCAAAAAAATTTCATCATGATTCACGAGTTCGATTTTTCATAGGCGACGTCAGGGACCGTGAACGGCTGTACCGGGCGCTCGATGGCGTCGACTACGTGGTCCACGCTGCCGCAACCAAGATAGTACCAACGGCCGAATACAACCCCTTCGAGTGCGTCAAGACGAACATCAACGGTGCCACGAACCTCATAGATGCCTGCATCGACAAAGGGGTCAAACGGGTGGTCGCCCTTTCGACGGACAAGGCCAGCAGCCCTGTGAACCTCTACGGTGCCACTAAACTAGCTTCGGACAAGCTCTTTGTAGCCGGCAACTCCTATTCCGGAAGCAAAACGACGAGATTCGCCGTGGTCCGCTATGGCAATGTCATGGGCTCAAGAGGTTCGGTCATTCCTTTCTTCCTTTCCATCAAGGACAAGGGCGTGCTGCCTATTACCGACGAGCGCATGACACGGTTCATGATCTCCCTTGAGCAAGGCGTCGAGCTTGTCTGGCATGCTTTCGAGGACATGCAGGGCGGAGAAATCTATGTCAAAAAAATTCCCTCCATGAAGGTCACAGACCTCGCCCAGACCATTGCTCCCAACGCCAAGCTCGAATTCATCGGTATCCGCCCCGGAGAAAAGCTGCACGAACAGATGATCGGAGAGGATGACTCCTACTACACATACGAGTATCCGGAGCATTACAAGATCCTCCCCGCCATCAACGGCTGGGCGAATTGCAGCAAACGGATCAAGGACGGAAAGAAGGTGCCCGAAGGCTTCAGCTACACCAGCAACAACAATACTGAGTGGATGGCCCCGGCTGAGTTGGGAGCGTGGATCGTTAGCAACAGAGACAAGATAGGAAACATCTGATCATGATCCCCTACGGTCGCCAGGAAATAACCCAGTCGGACATTGACGCGGTCGTTGACGTCCTGCGGTCGGACTTCCTGACGCAGGGCCCCATGGTGGCGCATTTCGAGGAAACGGTCGCCAGACATGTCGGGTCTACCCACGCTGTCGCGGTCAACAGCGCCACATCAGCTCTGCACATAGCCTGCCTGGCGCTTGGGCTTGGGCAGGATGATTGGCTTTGGACCAGCCCGATCACGTTCGTGGCGTCGGCCAATTGCGGACTGTACTGCGGGGCCGGGGTGGACTTCGTCGACATCGACCCGCGCACTTACAACCTCTGCCCGAAAGCCTTGGCGCGCAAGCTCGAACAGGCCGAGCGCGAGGGCCGCCTGCCCAAAATCGTGGCCCCTGTCCATCTCTGCGGCCAGCCCTGCGACATGGCAGCCATCCATGCCTTGGGGAAACGCTACGGGTTCAGGATTATCGAGGACGCATCCCATGCCATCGGCGGCAAATACCGAGACGAATTCATCGGCAATTGCCGGTACAGCGACATAACCATTTTCAGCTTCCATCCCGTCAAGATCATCACCACCGCCGAAGGCGGCATGGCGACGACCAACGACGCTCGCCTGGCGGAACGGATGTCCCTGCTGCGCAGTCACGGCATCACCCGCGATCCGGACCTGATGACGCACGAACCAGACGGCCCCTGGTACTATCAGCAGATCGATCTCGGCTTCAATTACCGTATGACCGAACTGCAGGCGGCCCTTGGCGTCAGCCAGATGAAAAGACTTGATGAGTTCGTCGCGCGTCGCCATGCCTTAGCCTTCCGTTACGATAAAATGCTTACTGGCCTTCCCGTGGTCACGCCTTGGCAGCATCCGGATTCTTATTCAGGTCTCCATCTGTATGTGATCCGCTTGGACCCAACTCAGACAGACAGGCGCCAACTCCACGTTTTCGAGAGTCTGCGCAACCAAGGAATTGGCGTGAATGTGCATTACATTCCTGTTCATACCCAGCCCTACTACCGCAACTTGGGTTTTGAGCCCGGAGATTTCCCTCAGGCCGAGAGCTATTATGCCGAAGCCATCAGCATGCCCATGTTTCATGGCATGACGGAAGCCCAGCAGGACGCCGTTGTGGAGGCGCTTCGCAAGGCGGTGCAGCAATGAAACTGGCGGTGATTCCCGCACGGGGCGGCAGCAAGCGCATTCCCCGAAAGAACATCAGGGAGTTCTGCGGCAGGCCCATGATTGCCTGGGCCATCGAAGCGGCGAGGAAGAGCGGGTGTTTCGATCGGATCATCGTTTCAACTGACGATGCCGAGATAGCCGAAATTTCCTGTCATTGGGGAGCTGAAGCGCCCTTTGTCCGTCCGAGAGCGTTGTCCGATGATCACACGGGAACAATTCCTGTCGTTGCGCACGCGATAGACTGGTATCTGGAGCATACGGCTGAGAAACCGGAAGAAGTGTGCTGTGTGTATGCAACCGCCCCCTTCGTTCGTCCGGCGGACCTGCGCCAGGGGCTCGAAGCGCTGCTTCGCCATGGGTGCGACTACGCCTTTTCCGCCACCAGCTTTCCGTTCCCGATCCAACGCGCTGTGCGCATCAGAAAAGACGGGAGAGTCGAGATGTTCAACCCGGAGCACTTCAACACCCGCTCCCAGGATCTGGAAGAAGCGTACCACGATGCCGGCCAGTTTTATTGGGGCCGGGCGGAAGCCTGGATCGAAGGACGACCGATATTCAATTCCGACGCCATCCCCGTCCTGCTGCCCCGCCACCGGGTCCAAGACATTGACACCGTCGAGGACTGGCGGCGGGCGGAACTGATGTTCACGACACTGCGCCAGCTTGAGGAATGGTGATGAACCCGAGAAAAATCGTCTTTCGCGTCGACGCTTCCCTGAAAATCGGAACAGGGCATGTCATGCGATGCCTGACGCTCGCGGAGGCCCTGCGTGAGCGCGGATGCGAATGCCGCTTCATCTGCCGTGAGCACCCCGGAAACCTGATCGATTTGATTTCAGAGCGTGGCTTCACAGCCCACGGCCTGCCCTCAGCGGAAGCCGAGTTGGGCTTGGAACACGAAGTTGATTCTCCGGCCCATGCAGCATGGCTTGGCGCGGATTGGCGCAAAGACGCTACGCAGACTCGCAAGGCTATGGGAGATGTAACCGTCGATTGGCTAGTGATCGACCACTATGCGATCGATGAGAGATGGGAACGAGAATTGCGGCCGTTTTGCCTCAAGCTGATGGTCATAGACGACCTAGCCGATCGCAACCATGATTGCGAACTGTTGCTGGATCAAAATCTGGTCGAAGGCTGGCAGGACCGCTATTGCGGCAAGGTTCCCAAGACGTGCGCATTGCTGCTCGGCCCCGAGTACGCCCTGCTGCAGCCCGTATACGCTGATCTTCATGACCGGGTCCCGCCCCGGGAGGGTCCAATTCGACGCATCTTGGTCTATTTCGGAGGCGCCGACACCGACAATCTGACGGGCATGACCATTTCCGCTTTCGGATCGCTCAAAACCGAAGACATTTCCATGGACGTCGTCATCGACCCCGCAAGCCCCCACATTGCAGCCATTCGAAAACTGGCGTGGAATGATAAACGAATCAGCCTCCATGAACGCCTGCCCAGTTTGGCGCCGCTGATGACGAGGGCCGATCTCGCGATTGGTGCAAGCGGGGCTACATCCTGGGAGCGGTGCTGTCTGGGGTTGCCAAGCGCAGTCATCACCCTTGCCGAAAATCAGAGACCGATTGCGGCCGAACTGCATAAACTAAGGCTTGTGCAGTGTCTCGGCCACAAGGATGAGGTCGATGAGCACGCCATGACCGAAATTCTGAGAAGGCTCATGAAAAATGGATTGGAGAGCGGCTGGTCCGAACGATGCGGCCATGCCGTCGAAGGCAAGGGAACGTCAAGGGTCAGCAGCATTCTCGTTGTAGGCGATATAAATTCTTTACACGCACGCCCTGCAACACTGAATGACGAAAGAATTGTGCTTTGCTTGTCGAATGTTTCGTCAACACACACAAAGAACTCAACAAGGGATATTCCTCAGTCGACAGAGACTACAAAAGGTTTCCAAAAATGTTTGCGAGATATCGATAATTATCGAGTTTTCATCGTCGAAACATCAAGCAGCATTCCAGTATCCATGGTTTGTTTTTCACGCCATGAGACTTCATGGTCTATTTGGATATTGCATCAACCTCATCTTGGAAGCTTCATCAAAGATGACATGGCCTTGGAAGAAGCCCTGCTGGCATTGAGAAAGAGTTCAGCAGAAGTCTTGATTTTCTCGGGCATGCAGAATGACAACATGGCGCCAATGAGCGCCGCGAAAAGGTACGCCCGATACGCCAACTCTACGAGGCAAAAACGACTGGAAATTGCCGTATGTACGGATCGAGGCAGCTGGATCAACGCCTCTGTCCCCAAGCTGATCCTGGGCTGGCTGGCAGAAGGGCATTCCGTCAGCTGGTCGCATGACGCATCGACTCTGCCCGGCGGGGACCTCTGTTTCTACCTGAGCTACGGCCGGATCGTCGATGCCAAGACTCGCTCGCGTTACAAAAACAATCTCGTCGTCCATGCAAGCGACCTCCCCAAAGGACGCGGCTGGTCTCCGGCTAGCTGGCTTATCTTGGAAGGCGTAGAGCGCCTGCCGCTCACCCTCCTCGAAGCGGTTGACGCAGTCGACGCCGGCCCGATTTATCTTCAGAAGTGGATTCCCCTCCACGGCGCGGAACTCATCGACGACTGGAGGGATCTGATCGCCGACGCGACGATCGATCTTGCCCGGTCATTCGTCTCCAGGCATCCCGAAATTCTCCATGAGGCGAGAGAGCAGACCGGCGATAGCAGCTCGTACCCTCGTCGCCGCAACACGGACAGCGAATTGGATTCCACCAAGACTCTTGCTGAACAATTCAATCACCTGCGCATCGTCGACAACAAGGACTATCCCGCATTCTTCAAGCACAAGGGCCAGGAATTTATTCTGAAAATCTCCAGACGACCCTCCAGCGGAGGAAGGAATTCATGACAGTCATGATCAACGGCCGCGCCATCGGCCCCGACCATCCGCCCTATATCATCGCCGAGCTTTCAGCCAACCACAACGGTTCGCTGGAACGGGCGCTTCAGACCATTGAAGCCGCGCATCGGTGCGGTGCGGACGCCGTCAAGCTCCAGACGTACACCGCGGACACCCTCACCATCGACTGCGACGCTCCGGATTTCCTCATCAAGGGAGGGCTGTGGGACGGTTTCAAGCTGTATGACCTCTATAAATGGGCCGAAACTCCGTATGAATGGCATCAGGCGATGTTCGATCACGCCAGGAATCTCGGCATAACCATTTTCTCGACACCATTTGACGAAACCGCAGTGGACCTTCTGGAAGACTTGGGCACCCCGGCGTACAAGATCGCATCCTTCGAAATCGTTGATCTGCCGCTCATCCGCTATGCCGCCAGCACAGGCAAACCCATGATCATGTCGACCGGAATGGCCAGCGAGGAAGAAATCGACGAGGCCGTCGCCGCCGCGCACGAAGCCGGATGCAAGGACCTGATCCTGCTGCACTGCATCAGCAGCTACCCTGCCCCGATCGAGCAGGCGAACCTGCGACAGATTCCCGAACTTGCGCGAAGGTTCGGCGTAATAAGTGGCCTTTCCGACCATACGATGGGGACAACTGCCGCGGTAACGGCCGTAGCCCTCGGAGCATGCGTCATTGAAAAGCATTTTACCCTAAGCAGACAAGACAAAGGGCCTGACTGCGAATTTTCCCTCGAACCACATGAGATGGAACGGCTTTGCGTCGAAGCAAAAGACGCATGGAGAGCTTTGGGCAAGGCGGGATACACGCGGGAGGAGGCGGAAGAAAAATCGAAAATCTTTCGACGCTCTGTTTACTTTGTCCGCGATCTCAAGAAAGGGGCAAAAATTACACGGGATGATATTCGGAGAATTCGTCCGGGGATGGGGCTTGCCCCTAAATATTATGAGTCAATAATTGGAAAAAAAACAAAACTGTCAGTACTAAAAGGAACAGCAACTTCGAAAGACAACATATTGTTTAATAATGAAAATCAATAAATCCTTAATAAAATTATACAAAAATGATCTGCTAAACTAAAATTATTAATAAAATATGAAAATGAAAAATTACAAAATAGCTTTTGTAGAAAACAGATATAAAACATTTTTTTGGGAATCTATTAGCAAATATTTTGAAGAAAAAGGGCATGAAACAACATGGATAATACAAAATTTAAAATTCATACCATCTTGCAAAAATATCTGCACAATCCCTTATCCACAAAAAAGCAACCTGTCTAAAATACAAAATTATGATTTTTCAGACATCTTTAATGCCGATAGAAGCATAAATTACTTTAAAGGAACAACTCATCATTACGAATATTACTATGAAAAAATAAAAAAATGGATGGTCAGAGAAGACCCAGACGTAGTAATCGGAGAAAGCACTCTATTTCACGAATTATTAACTATAAAAATATGCAAAAAATTTGGCATACTGTATATAAATCCAAGCATGGTTGGCTATCCACATGGAAGATTTAGCGCTTACAAGTACAATACAAAAGAACCTATCGGACACAATGACCAAATTCCAAGCGACAATGAGTGTTTACAAATAGCGAATGATATAAAAAATAGAATAAAAAAACCAGACTATATGTACAAAACTAAAGGAAAAGAATCAAATAGAAATTTTCCAACTCCAAATTCAATTGAAAACAAATATGATATATTAAGATCTTATGCTCATGGTGAAAAATATAACACACCATCACCTATAATAAAAACTTTATTGGAAATTAATAGGAAATATTCTTCATATAAATGGCAAAAAAAATCTATAAAAAATATAGATAATATACGTAATTATAAATTATTATACCCATTACAAATGCAACCAGAAGCAAATTTAGATGTTTGGGGAATAAAATATAGAAATCAAGAGAAATTATTAATAGAAATGGCAGAATTATTAAATGATAAATGGACTATTTTGGTTAAATCTAATCCTAAATTTAAATATGAAATGAATGCAAAAAAAATAGCATCGATCATAAAAAACAAAAAAATAAAATTATTACCATTAGAGACTGAAATGTCAGACATTTTTAATAAAATTGATTTATTTTGTACAGTAACAGGGACAATAGCAATTGAATGTTCACTTTCAGGAAAACCAATAGTACAACTCGGAAAAAGCATCCTTGATAACAATAAAAATATATTTAACATTAAAAAATTAGAAGAAATTATAAGTATTACGAAGACCATAGAAAATAATAATTACTTACCTCATGACGATACAGAAAGAATAAATATAATCAAAAAACTATTCAAAACAACATTTGAAGGAAAAATTTCTGATCCTTCGAACATGCCAGATGTAATGGATAAATCAAATATCACACTAACATCTAATAATATTTTAAAAATTATCAACCAAAGCTTATAATATTAAATAGAAAATGTATCATTATTTTAAAAAATTAAAGACTATAATTAGAAGAGCGGAAAATAAATCTGCTAAAATGTGATAATTTGTGAGATTTTTCCATTCGACTTTGATACCCCTCAATTTGATTTGGTGACTGCCTTTTAAGTGTATTCCATCTCCTTCTTTGCCAAGATCAAAGGAGTCTCAAGGAAACGACATCCTCAAATTTGAAAGAGTGTGAATTTTGGTTTACCCACAAGGACCAGAACATCTACAAAGTCCTACTCAAAATCATCAGGACAAACCCGCTGTTCTAGTCATGACCCAAATTTATTATTAAAATATAAGATAAAAATGGTTCTTCGACGTTTGATGTGGATTTCATGAAGTCACCAAGACCTGAATCGGAGCCGCGATCAGGTAGACCATAGTGATGAAGTTCTCCACATTTCGGTATCCTCGGGCTCTGGCTCTCGCCGCCTGGAAAAGGCCATTGTAGCCTTCAAGCCTCGCATTGGTGTGCAAGGAGTGCCAACGATGAAGTATTCGCGGCAAGTGCCTCTCGAAGCTTGCAAGTGCGCTCCGCACAGGCTCCAGGAGCGGGCAGTCGGCAGCATACTCCGCCGCATGCTTGAGAAAATGAGTGATGCGCCACTTGGCGGCCTGCTTTGATTCGGCCCGCCGCACCCAGCGCAGAAGTTCTTTGACACGGTAGGCCTTGGCGGTAGCGAAACCCTGCTCGACGAGTTCCAGGAGAGCATTCTCTTGGTGTTGCGTGCGTTCTTTTTCAGCGCCCTTGAGCACGGCCCAACGGGTGTGGTCCGGCAGCTTTGTCTGCCTAGCTTCTAGCTTTCTGACGTCATCGACGGCCTTGGTGAAGAGCTGGACTACATGGAACCAGTCGACTGTCACCGAGGCGAACTTGAACTCCTGTTCGACTGCGGAAAGGAACGCCGGCGACATGTCGCAGACAACTTCGACGATATTCTCGGGACAACCCTCATGGGCTTCGATGAACGTGCAGAACTTCGTCAGGCAATCCTTGCCCTTGCCGGGAGTCGCAAAGATCATGGGCTTGTCGGATCGGTTCAGGTCGATGAAGACGGTAATATAGTTGTGGCCTCGTTTGGAGGCGGTCTCGTCCAGCCCGATTGCCCTGAGGCTCTTCAGGTCCAGTGCGGCGATGGCTTTGGACACATAGTGGCGGACGATGCGCCACAAGCGCTTGTCCGTGACCTCAACGTGGCGGGCTACGGCATTGACCGGCATCTCTCGAACGAGGCTCATGACAAACTGCTCGAAAAGCAGGGTAAAACGGCTGCCTTCCCTGGACCATGGGGCTTCGACACGTCGGATTCAATGCTCGGGGCAATTGATCCTCGGCAGTCGGGCTGTGAGGTAGCAGTGATGCTGGAAGAAGTTGAGATGCCGCCATGTGAATTCCTTGAAGTCATGAGCCTCGCACGCGGCTCCGCACTCGGGGCACGGGTACAGCGCTCCGCGATCAGCACCGATCTCCAGGTGGAGCTTTGAAGGCGTGTGGTCGGTATCAAGACGTTGACTCATAACTTTCCAGGGCGGCGTGAGGCCGAGGCCCAAGGCAAAAATTTCTTCAGCTTGCATGGCAGTCCTCCTGAGGGAGGGCTATCCAAACTGGCTGAGGTCGGTCAATTCCACATCAAACGACGAAGAACCATAAAAAATGATGAATAATAAAATCAAATCAAACATACTTGACCCATCACCGCACAAATTAGCACTCACTATATATATTTTAATACTTATATTAATTTTTATAGCACCGTTAAATTTTGAATACATAAGTTGGTCGTATATTTACTTAATTTATAGCATATTTTTTTTTATATCATCTTCTTTTTTTATACAACTCTTTCAAAATAGAAAATATAATAATATATATTACACCTTAAAATACTCGATCAAAATTAAAAAAATAATAACTATATGCTTAATATTTTCATTATTTGGAGTAATAATCAGATTTATTGATATCTTTTTTATTCGAAATTTTGATTTTTCGCATGGATTAGCATCATTAAGAATCACACTTCAATCTTTAACATATTCTAGCGATAGTGATGTTGCTCAAGCTAATATTATATCTGCTGTCAGCGCATTTTTATTTGGATTTACCTATCCCTTAACAATATTATTTATAATTTATCGAAAATACTTAAATAAACACACATGTTATTTATGCTTTACGCTCTTGTTAGCGCCAATACTTGATAATTTTTTAACTGCAGGCATATTAGGAGCCACTTTTACATTAACATATATTTTTTATTGCTATTTTTATTCTACAATTATAAATAATAAAAAAATAAATTTAAAATTTATTTTAAAAATATTTCTTATTTTCATTACAGTTCTTTTTGTTGGATTCATTTTTTATACACAAAGAATTGAATTAATGTTCGGCAGTATCAATACTTTTATTTCCTACAACAACAACTTACTTCAACCAAATGAATTTCTTTTAAAATGTTTTGACGTTCCTTTCTTAAAATCATTTGCTTTTGGCATTTATTGGTTTTTGCACTACATTTTACAAGGTCTAAGTGAATTCTCTTATTTATTAGACAATTTCGACCATGCTAATATTTTATACGGAAAAAAACAATTTTTTATATTAGACAAATTTTTTTCAATTTTATTTGAAAATAATTATAATACATACGATTTAAGCATATTAAATCCTAGACCTGGAAGATATCAAACATTCTATGGAGATGTGTTTATAATAGATTTCGGATTTTCCGGACTTATTTTCGAATCAACAATATTTGGGGTAATATTATCTCAATTATATCTATCGAGAAAAAGAGGTCAGTTCATCGGCATAATACTATATCCATTTTTCCAAGCTACAGTTATTTTCTCACCATTATTCAACAGTTTCTCAAGTTCTCGATTTTATTTTTTATTTTCAGGCTTAACTGCATTCGTAATATATCGCTTTTTAATTAAAAAGGAAAAATATGAAAATCGCAATTATACATGATTGGCTTATTTATATAGCTGGAGCTGAAAATGTTTTAGCGCAAATTTTAAAAATATTTCCGAATTCAGATTTATTTTCTGTTATTAATCATTTATCTAAAGAAGACAAAAAAGTTCTTTATGATAAAAATACAAAAAATACATTTATTCAAAATTTTCCTTTTTCGAAAAAGTTATATCAAAAATACTTGCCATTTATGCCTTTTGCGATTGAGCAACTTGATGTTTCTTCTTATGATTTAATAATTAGTAGCAGCTACGCAGTAGCAAAAGGCGTCATTACAGGACCAAATCAATTACATATATGTTATTGCCATACACCAATTAGATATGCTTGGGACTTACAACACCAATACTTAACTGAATCTAATTTGACAAAAGGAATTAAAAGTTTAGTTGCACGTTATATTCTTTTCAAAATTAGAAACTGGGACTACAGAACAGCAAATAATGTAGATTTTTTTATTGCGAACAGTAAATTTGTAAAAAAAAGAATTCATAAAATATACAGAAGAGATTCTGATGTTATATATCCTGGCATCGATATTTCTGACTTTCACTTCTCTCCACTCAAAGAAAATTATTATCTCACTGCTTCACGCCTTGTTCCTTATAAAAAAATCGATTTAATCGTAAAATCCTTCAATAAACTTCCTAATAGACAACTTGTTGTGATTGGAGACGGCCCGCAACTAAAAAAAATTAAATCAATTGCGAATTCAAACATCATAATTCTTGGATATCAACCTACAGAAATTCTTCGACATCATTTACAAAAAGCAAAAGCTTTTATATTTGCAGCAGAAGAAGATTTTGGAATTATACCAATCGAAGCTCAAGCATGTGGAACACCTGTTATTGCATTTAAAAAAGGTGGTACTTTAGAAACAGTAATAGATGAAAAAACAGGAATTTTTTTTGACGATCAAACAGAAGAGTCAATTATTAATGCAGTAAATAATTTTGAGCGTTTTTTTAAATACGATCCTGAAATTATTCGAAATCATGCATCAAAATTCTCTAATTATGCATTTTCAAATAAATTTTACGCATTCGTTATAGAAAAATATAACGATTTTATTGCAAATAAATAGTCGGCCCTGAAAATATGACAATACACTGAAATATATCGATATTTACTCGGAGATATTGTATTTCAAATAACCAGTAATGCAGTGAAAAATGCATTTTCTGGTCGAAATGAAGGCATAAAAGGACAGGTAAATTATTCACATCCTGAACTCCCCGCATCTCAGCCTCGTACACGGAGTGGAGGCTTCCCACGGGACGCCCCCTCTTTCATTTCGGTTCTTCGACGTTTAATGTGGAATTCATGAAGCCACCAAGACCTGAATCGGAGCCGCGATCAGGTAGACCATGGTGATGAAGTTCTCCACATTTCGGTATCCTCGGGCTCTGGCTCTCGCCGCCTGGAAAAGGCCATTGTAGCCTTCAAGCCTCGCATTGGTGTGCAA